>CALJHG010000063.1 GCA_938075585.1 uncultured Gammaproteobacteria bacterium
AGTATTATTTCCAGCTTTGTGCAAGTAGAGACCATTTGCTTCCCACTGCGCCTTTGTTAATGACTCAGCAGTATTCCGCTTGTGACCATAACCACTGTAATTCTGAAAACCACTATTAATAGTTTTAGCATTAGCAACTTGACCGGCAGTAGGTGTCCAAAGGCCTACAGAGAATAAACCCATAGCATTAGCTGATGGGCTGACATAAACACTTGTCATGTCCGTAGCATTTGCCGCATTGTAGGCAGCATGGGTAGTGTGACCAACGATCTTGTCGTTGTATGGGTCTCCACCAATATTATTTTCGTTCTTCTTACTCGAAATGCCATAAGCAATTTCTTGTCGAACGAAGCCAGTTATATTCCAATCAATCGCAGAAGCAACTCCCGCGAATAAAAGACTACCTATCATAGCCCCAAAGATTGAAATGCGTGTGATTGCGTGTCTTATCACTACCGCTCTCCCCTTTTTTTTATTATTAAATTAAGTCAGTTACTTGCTTCTAGCAGATAACTAACGGTAAAAATTCTCTCTATCCCCGTCTAAAAGATACATATGCTTTTACAGCGCACAACTTGGATCTTTCCCACGTATGTGTCATTACCGCCGATTTTAAAACAATTGTCAACGATTTAATCCTGCTAAATGTAGTAAAAATGGTGATTTTTATAATTAGAATGTTGCTTCAAAACAACACTCTGCCTGTTTAAATCTCCTAACCATATGTTTTATATACTATTAGCCTTTAAATGCTCAAAAACTTTCACTGTTTCTCTGATTGCTTCAGATTTCTCTAATGCAATACTTGGGCGATGCTCCCCTGATGACCTACTATATAAATGGTCTGCTCACGCATAGTGACTTTTCTCTGGCCTGACATCATCTCAAACTCTGTTATACCAGCGGCCACACCTTGATACCAGGTACGACCGATCGCGACGTCAGTAGTTCCAGTAAATGTTTTGCCATTATCGCCCGACCGCAGTAACTCACGGATGCCAGTTATCACAACCTCTCCCTCACCTGACCAAACGCCTAGCAAATTCGCAGTACTGTCGACACTTAGAGTTTCCCACGTTTCGCCATCATCTAAAGATTTTAAAACTAACCCTTCTTGACCGACCGCGTAACCCACATTATCGCCCTCTTTGGAAAACTGCACGTCAAAAACACCTTTATCGCCCCTGTGTTTAGAAGAAAATGTTTTCCCCCCATCGGTCGACTTCATGATCAATCCAAACTCTCCGGAGACTAAAATCGTACCATCATCTTTTACGATAGCTGAATAAAGGTGTGGCTCGTATCCTTCGTCATTAAACTGTTCCCAGTCAACGGATAGACGCTCCCAAGTAGCACCGGCATCGCCTGATTTCGCCATAAATCCAAACTCACCAACAGTAACAGCCAAGCCACTTGCGTTCATGCCTACGTTCAGTAATCGTTCTGTCAGTCCACTCTCCGTGACAGTCCAGTCACCGCCGCGTTTTCTTGTCATCACGGTGCCTTCCTGCCCTACGATGATCTCGTTAGTTTCATTACTAGCAATACCAAATAGCGCTTTCTTAGTTGCAGGCTCAACAAGCTCCCAAGAAATACCACCATCACTTGTTTCCAACATAAGGCCGAAATTGCCGACGGCTATACCCACCTCGCCACTCATTCCTATAGCAAAAAGCGCGTCATGCGGTATGCCACTATGCACGACCTTGATTGCCCCAGAATGCGCCTCATTTTCACCATGATGCGCAGCCATTAGCCCGTTGGACATCGTCATTAGCAACAAAGCTGTTGTTATAAAGAGATTTTTTAATTTATTCATTTTTAATTCACCCAAAAACTTTTGATGTTTTCTATTCAATTTAGTTATTTTCAGCACCCATTACTTCCGCGATATCGATTCGCTCAGAAGTAATTAAATGCTCTCGTTCAATAAATTTTGGTTTGAACAGATACACAAGCAGTGGCAGCATGACTAAGGCTATGACCATATTAATTAACATGATCATGACGAGCAATAGTCCCATATCTGCCAAAAATTTAAGTTCTGACAGGAAGTACCACGGTAAAATACCAATCAATACAATAGTCGCAGTAAAGAAAATCGCTTTACCGGTAGTGGTAACAGCAGCCTGGATTGCTGCACCATGATCGTTATTGTCGCTGTATTCTTCACAGATCCGACTCAGCAAATAGATGCCGTAATCGATCCCCACACCGATTCCAATCGCAGCGATGGGCAGACTGTTAACATCCAGACCAATACCCATCATCACCATCACTGAAGCTAGCAATACATTAGCGAAGTTCACCGGAATCAATAACAAAATTCCTGCAGCTATCGATCGGTAAGCCCAGGAGCAAGTGATTAAAATCACCATATTTAGGGCTGCCAATATAACCCACTGGTAGTAATCAACAGTGTCATTTACCGACTGCTGCAATGCAATCGCCCCGGTACCTAAACGTATATTAAAGTTCTCATGCTCCAATCCAATCGCCTCTAAGCCCCGACGGGTTTGCTCTAGCGCGACATCGACCGTATCCTGCTTATTATCCTTATACCACAGCGACACGGTTCCATTCGCCATAGTAAAGTCACTAACGTGAGAATACGCTTTCGGGCTTGAGCCCATCATAAGAGCATTCACCGCAGCATTAAGTGCCTCTCCCGTGTAATCCAAAGGCGCCCATTTAGGGTTACCGCCGGAGAACAACCTATTGGCATTAGGCAAATAGTCTCCGTAAGATAATGTGGCCTCGGGAGGAGGAACTTCGTGCTCTAGAAAACGCTGGAGCTGGAGCATCGAACCTATAGCGTCAGCATCATGCCTAAGGATCCTGACATCATCCTTTTCAGGTTTGCCCTCAAACACGACTTCGAGCGTCATAAGACCAGGGAAGTTTGCATTGACGGCCCTAACTGATTCATTAAATTGTGAATCATATTTCAAGAGGTTACTGCCCTCAACCGGGTTACCAACCTTGATCTGAAGCATGAGATAAATACCGACGACTGCCAATATAACCACTACAGTTGATGTGATTTTGGCATTAGCACCGTGCGACGCACGACCAATCCAAGACAGAAGCCCATATATTTTATTATGCCACGTAATTTTATCAGACTTCCCAATGAGCACTTCCACATTTCTTGGCGCAGGGAAATAGGAGAGGAGTACTGGCGACAAAAACATATTACACGGCACGAGTATCATTGCCCAAAATCCGCAGAACAACGCAAAGCGTTCCATGACAGGGATGGGCGCCAACATAATTAGAAATAATCCAGCCGCGTCCGTCACAATTCCTAAGACCCCAGGAGCCATCATCACACCGAGTGAAAGCTCAGCTGCTTTGCGCCTATCTTTTATCTCATAATATATTTCGTAGTATCGCTCAATAAACTGCACGCAATGACTAAAAGACCTCGCAACTAATAAAAGTGGCACAACCATAATAAGTGGTTCTACAGGATCTCCAATCCAACCAACAAAACCGAAGCCCCAAATTGCGGCAACGATGCTCACGAAAATTGGAGTAACCACTCCTGGGACATTCCCCATATACAAAAGCAGTGAAACTAACAGTGCAGTAGCAGTGATCGCAAAAATGGAAAGCATTTGCCCCTGATATTCATACACCCACCCTGTCAAAATTGGCTGTCCGGCAATGTAGATGTTGTGCTTGTCGTCTCGAGCTTCGTCAACCATATTTTGCACATAATTAAATACCACACCGTAATCAAGCGAGTGCTCAATAAAAGTAGCGGTAATTATCGCGCAGCTTTCATCTTCAGAAATGAGGAATGTTCGAACGTTAGACGACTTGTTTATCGCCAGCTTGAATTGCTCCATCTCCTCCGGTGTCTTGGGAACGGCGTCCCCCATAACCGGACTAGAGTTCACCCCGTAAGGCGTGGCCTCGGTAAATCGGGCTTTTTCAGTAGTAATAGACAAGATCTGATCGTGATCGACTGACGGCGTCAAATCAATTTCTCTAGTAAGGTTCCAAACTTTATTTAAGGTATCAGTATTGTAAATGGTGCCTTCTTTCGCCTGTACCATCAGTGTAACGGTCAATGGATTACCAAAATTCGGATGATCTTGATATGTTTGGACAAATGGGTGCGTTTTCGGAAAGAGATCGGAGAAGATCGTTTTTAACTCTACCTTGCTTAAACCTACCGCAAAAAACGCTGTAATACCCGCCATAAGCAGTGCAACAAGCACCCGATGCTTCATCGTTGCGGCCGCTAATGTGAACCGAAAACCTTTCATGAACTTTCTCTCCCCAATACTTAAAAACTGTTTAATTTAAAGAATATCAAACACACTCGACTCAATATCCCAAGCTTCCCCAAAAAAATGAGAGCCTACTCTTCCTCAATGCGCCGTCAGGGCCCACCTAGGATGCGGTGCACATTAAACAGATGATGCTGCCAACCCACGAGCTCAAAATAATGACAAATCACTCATTAATTTATCTTTTCCAATGAGGAATATACGTGGGTCTGCTTCTCAATGTCAAACCTATATCGTTGCCATGGATTTTTTTTGCGGTGTATTTTTTTCAAAAATTGAATGGACAAGATAACGCACCACCATCTTTACAACTTTGTACAATAAGCGGCTAACCGCAGTTCAATCACAAGAATGCGCAGTCAGGAAATACGATAGTTAGAATTTTGGTGCCGGCTGCGGGATTCGAACTCGCGACCTGATGCTTACAAGGCAACTGCTCTACCAACTGAGCTAAACCGGCTCTAGCACTTCAAGGAGAAGCTAAGCTGAAACTCTGGGAGCAGTGTTACGCGCCTCACGCTGAAAGGTTAGAACGTGATTCTAACTCGGCTTCAGGTATTTGGCCAACCAAAATATGGAATTAGTTTCACGAACGTTAGCACGACTTACTTTGGCAAATACAAAACGGCCAGTTAATTAATTTCCGCCAACCCATCCAGGACAAGATCTGGCACCGAAATGAATACAGCGGGTATTTGCGATGCGATTACTTCGGCGCCTCCCCCTGTTAAATACCAAACAACGTCTCTGATACCTAAACTTTCTAGCCGACACTCCACTGTATTAAATATCCCTCCAAATGCACTTAAACAACCCAAGGACATAGCATCTACTGTATTGGTACCAAAAAACTCTACTTCTGACAGTTCCGCTCTGACTAGTTCCGCTGCTCCTGACGCCAAACTCTGTTGCATGAGAGTAGGCCCGGGAGCGATTAATCCACCCAGATGAAGACCAGCAGCCGTAACTACGTCTATAGTTAACGCGGTTCCAACATCGACTATACAAACATTAGACCGACATTTGAGCCACGCGGCCAGGGACGCCAACCAACGATCAACACCAAGCCTCTCGGGATCTTCGTATTCAGTTTTCATCCCCTTATAAGATTTAACGGGTTTCACAACTTCGATTACTGTATCGAAATGAATCTTAGAGAACGAAGCCAAAGCTTGTGCCACGGACGGGGTCGAGACATTCGACACCAGGACTTTATCAGGTCGCTCGCCATCAGATAGCCAGTGCGTCTCAAACATATCTATCGGATCGGAGGCGTTGACAGAAAAAGTTCTACGATCCGAAAGGCAACCATTAAAGTAAATAGCACTTTTAATATTAGTATTACCAATATCAACTAGTAACGAAGCCATTACAAAATCACCAGATGGCCAGACAAAAACCGTTCAACACCAGACTTATTCTTAATAATGAGAGCACCATTGCTATCGACACCATCTGCGATCCCAGTAAAATCACGTTCGCCTAACTCCAGTCGTACTTTTCGGCCATAAAGTAAGTCTAAGCGCTGCCAATCGTCAGTAAAACTCTTAAAACCGAGCCGCCCAAACTTATCTAGATCAAGCGATAGCCCCGCTAAAATTTCGCTAACAACCTGATCCCGTGTGTAGCGCTGATTGACTCGATGTCCTAGGTCACTCGCGGGCCTATCAATCTGATCTTTTGCCCGATCAGGTAAATTAAAATTGATTCCCACGCCAATTACGGTCTTACACATACCGGCCGACTCTGCACGCATTTCTATCAAAATCCCTGCAATTTTTTTCTCACCTCGCATGATATCATTTGGCCATTTAAGCTGAAGGCCGGCAGCCCCTAAATCCTCTAGCCTATTGATGATTGCGATACCCACCACCAAGCTCAAAGCCGAAAAAGTAGATGGCGGCGTATCAAAAAACCAACACAATGAAAGACAAATGCCGCTACCCGGAGGAGACACCCATTTGTCGCCGCGTCGGCCCCTCCCCAAAGTTTGATACTCCGCACATAACGCGTCCCCATGTAAACTTCCGCCCGTTAAGCCTTGTAACAATCTCTCATTAGTAGAATCAACGACGAACTCAACAGAGCAATTTATATCATCCACACCCTTGCCACGAAGATTCGCAGTTATCTCTTTAGCGTCCAGTGCCAAGAACGGCGTTTGCAACAAATATCCACCATTAGGACCGATATCTATTGATAATCCCTGCTGCCTTAACTTTCTAATTTGATTCCAGACCGCCGCACGCGTCACGCCGAAACTCTTCGCTAGCTCTTCCCCGGATCGCTCTACTCCACCAGCTAAGGAATGCAGTAAATCCAATGCTCTTCTCATTATCAAAACCTTACAGAAAATATTTCCAACCACGTGATCAAGTCACCTTCATGGCGCGCGTGTAATTAATCCACTATATTGAACCTAAATTATAAATCAGTCGACTACTCCGCCGAAACTTTTCGATAGGATCTAGTAATAGCAGCAGTATGTTGCGGAATGTGATTTCCCTAGCTCAAAGAAGAGATATTGCTTATTTTGCTATGTTATCAAATATAAATCTTATTCTTCTAACTGTTTTTTGCTTCTTATCCTCCGGATGTGTCGGCCCCGGCTTCTATGTGCAAGCGGTCAGAGGCCATGCGGAAGTTCTCAGGAACACGACCTCCATAAAAGATCTAAATATGGCTTCTCTTTCGAAAGTCGAGCAAAAAAAAATTAAGCTAGTAGTAGCTGTTCGTGACTTCGCTGAAAAGCAATTATTACTGCCTTCTAACGGAAGTTTTCACTCCTACTCAAAGTTGGATAAACAATTCGTAGTTTGGAATGTATTCGCGACAACTCCATTTTCTCTCTCTCCCAAAAATTCGTGCTTCCTAGTAGCCGGTTGCGTTCCTTACAGAGGCTTTTATTCTAAAGCCGCCGCCGAAAAATATTCTAGAAAATTAGCTGACGTTGGTTTTGAGGTCTATGTGGCAGGAATCGACGCATACTCTACGCTCGGCTGGTTTAACGATCCTTTACTGAGTACCATGATAAATAGAAGTGATGAATCTCTCGCTGAACTGATAATACACGAACTAGCACATCAAAAGATCTACGTTAAAAATGATGCGGTATTCAATGAAAGTTTTGCAACAGCCATCGCGCAGGAGGGTGTGAAAAGATGGCTTGAGCTCACAAAAACCCCATCAGAAAAAAGAGGTGACGAGCAAAGAAAGGAAGAAGAATTAACTGCGCTGATTATTAACTTACAGCGCAAAATCGAGCAACTTTATAATTCGGAAAAGAAACTCCAAGAAAAGAGAGTGCTGAAAAAAGATTATTTTAAAAATCTGCGAACTGATTATGAAACTCTTAAAGATAGTTGGGAAACAGATAGCCCCTACGACAACTATATGTATGAGCCCTGGAATAATCCTAAATTAATGGCTTTCGGGGCCTACCACCAGTTAGTGCCAAACTTTAGACAGCTAATTGAGAAGTATGACGGTGATCTATCGAAGGTTTATCTTGCGGTAGAACAAGTCAAAAACTTAACAAGCCAACAAAGAAGACAAAGGTTATTTTTAACGGAAAAACTCAATAGATGAGAAATTCATAGACGTCAATCGCTCGTCTGCGACCGGAAACTCGCCAAACTGATTGCGACAAGCATCCAAGCAAAAGTGGACCAGTAGGAACCATAGAAAGCAAGGTGCGTGTTTAAAGGACACCAAACAATCAGAACAGAAAGCGACCACGCTAGGGAGTCCGAAAAGTACTCCTCTCTAAAAAATCGAAAAACAAAATATGAGTACAACAACAAATATCCCAGAAAACCTAAGATCCCAGTTTCGACGAAAACCTCTACTATATTAGAGTGGGGATGAGTTTGACCATCACGACCATCTTGTAGCCAAAAATTATCAGCCTCCGAGTATTCTTCATAGACGTGTCGAAAGCCTCTGGGGCCGATCCCTAAGACCGGTCTGTCCTTAACTATCTCGTAACCTGTTTTCCAAAGAGAAATTCTATAATTCGAAGCCACGTCGACCTGCTCTAAATCGCCCGAGAAAAAACCCAGATTTTTGGACAACCGATCAGACAAGGTGGAACCCAATGTTACGACTACAGAAACTGTAACAACTAAAATTAAGATCGATCTAATAGAGAAGAGACTTTTTAGCATCGCTCGTTTTAAAACTAAAAACAGCAGTAAGTAAGCTACGCCCACCGCCAGCATGACCCACGCACTTCTCTTAAAGGTCATCAATATGACAAAAAGATAAGAAGGCAGCAGTATTACATACGGAAACAGTTTTAATCGTGTCTCTTTTATATAATGAAGCACTATTGGGAATAGCACTGACAAAACCAATGCAAGCCTCTCTTTAGGATAAAAAACCCCCGTCAAAACTGCATCATCAGTCGCACGGTTAGGCCCATGATGAGGGTATCCCAACACATTGAAACCACTAAAGAACTGAAGCATCGCGTCAAATACAACAAAGACAATTAGCCACAAGATACATTTTTGAAGCCAAAAATATACCCCGGGTCGCGAACAAGCATACATAATAAAATAAGCTGCCGGTAAAAAATGCAAATATGTTAGAGTCGTCGATATGGAATGTTTCATGGCTACCGCGCCTATTGTGGCGAGGCACATGGGTAACCAGAGTAAAACAAATAAAATCAGCAATGGCGATATAGAAGTGTGTGGCGTGTCTACACGCCGCAAACTGAACAAAAAAATTCCGGCTATAGCCATAAAGCCGACTGGGTAGTGAACTAACTTTTGCGTCGCTAGCCCACAAAAAGCCAACAAGATTATCGCTACGCAAACATATCCCTCAATGCGCATCTGGGTAACAGTGTAGCTATCCACAGATCCTATCTGCATGGATTAGACATGAGGTAATAAAGCTGCAACCAAGCATCGATGTGTCAACTCTGGCGACTCACTCACCATCATATGACCCGAAAAAGGTATCACTGACAGCGTCGCATCAACAAATTGCTCCAAGATTCCAGCGGTGGCCGAAACCGGCGTCATTTTGTCTTGCTCGCCACAAATAACAGTAGTGACTGCACCGACATCTTTTGCCGCCTCAAGCCCATTGGAGTATTCATTGCAAGCATTCAGATCGTTGTAAAGCGCTCCGGGGTTAGAGCGTTGCAGTAGACGCAAGGCACCCTCCATGATATTCATTCCAGCGATAGTATTTCCTCCCAAATAAGAGCGGGAGCCGTGACCGAACAGGACGACCATATCTTTTGCAGCTTGGCTGTCATTTCGTGCAGCCTCTAGCAAGGGGGAACTCACTTCCATAGGAAATCCGGCGCCTAACAACGCAAGACGCGATACTCTTTCTTTTTCTCGTCCAGCTAATTCAAGCGCGACTAATGCACCCATACTGTGCCCTGCCAAGGCGACAGAATCGGCTTGAAGCAAGTCTAAGCATGCAGTCACCCAATCAGCCATTTCGCTTATTGTCTCTAAAAACGGGCCCGTTGAATTTCCATGCCCAGGAAAATCAAGCGCGATAACCGATAGGCCTTTGCTCAAAAAATAGCGGGTATTATATGCCCAAAAAGTATGATCCATACCGGCGCCATGAAGCAACACAATGACCGACTCACTATCAGTCCTTGATTTCATATCACCCGCTGCAAAAATCTTATCGTCATCGAGCTTTAAATACATATAAATCCCTTATTTCTGCGCCAAATATAGAGCCTTGGAGAGATCAGCTATCAAATCCTCTATATCCTCTATTCCGATCGATAGCCTTATTAAACCTGGCGAAATTCCTGCCCTACCGAGAGCATCTGCATCCATCCTACTATGGGTGGTACTTGCGGGATGAATCACTAAAGACTTCGCGTCGCCCACATTCGCGAGATGCGAGAACAAATCTAAACTTTCAATAAATTTTTTCGCTACATCGTATCCACCGGATATCTCGAAACTCATCACAGCGCCGCATCCGCTGGGCATTAGCCTAGCTGCCAAATCATGATCAGGATGAGCACTAATTGAGGGGTGCGTTACTCTAATTACCGAGTCATGTCCTTCTAAAAAAGCAGCTACTCGCTCACAATTTCTAGAGTGCTTGTCCATCCGAATCCCGAGTGTCTCCACCCCTTGCAATAGTTGGAAAGCACTTGTGGCGCTAAGACACGCTCCAAAGTCGCGCAGTCCCTCACGACGAGCTCGTACGATAAATGCGCTCAAACCAAACTCTTCAGAAAAATTTACCCCTCCAAATCCATCGTAAGAATCACATAGAGTAGGAAACTTCCGAGAAGAATTAGCCCAATCGAAATTGCCGCCATCAACAAGAATCCCTCCTAAAGTAGTCCCATGCCCACCAATAAATTTCGTCAATGAGTGGACTACGATATCTGCACCAAATGCAATCGGCTTGAGTAAATGAGGCGTTGACAGAGTGGAGTCGACAACCAGTGGTAATCCGGCACGGTGCGCTACATCCGCGAGTTTCGGAATGTCCGCTATTTCACAACCCGGGTTGGCAATAGTTTCTGTAAATATCAAAACTGTATCGTCTTTGATTGCTGATTCAAATGCGCCAGGGTCTCTTGGATCTACAAATGTCGTTGTAATACCAAATCTGGGTAGCGTATAGCTCAAAAGGTTATGGGTACCACCGTACAAAGAACTAGAAGCGACCACATGTGATCCTGTCCCAGCTAAAGTTGTGATGGCCAAGTGGATAGCAGCCATGCCACTAGCAGTCGCAACGGCTCCTATACCACCTTCAAGCATAGCCAAGCGTTCCTCTAGCACGGCGACGGTGGGGTTTGCGATTCGCGAATAGACGTAACCAGCACGGGCCATATCAAATCGCGACGCGGCCTCATCATCAGACTCAAAATTGAAAGCTACAGACTGAAATATAGGCACTGCCCGACTGCCCGTATCACTATCGGGTACTTGACCACCATGCAAAGCCAGCGTATCAAAACCTAAGTACTTTGGCCCAGCCATAAACCCACCTCAATTAAAAAATTTACCTTTCGCCCGAAAATTATACTAAAAAAATAAGAAGATCGTCTTAAATAACTTCAAGCAAAGTTAGCACTTAGCTGACTTTAAATAATCAAGCTCGAAATAACTTAGCACGAACCATACGACGATAAGCGAGAGGAGTAATGGAAAGCTCGCGGCTGAACAACCGAGAAAAATATCCAGCATCCTGATAACCAACTCTCCAAGCCACCTCGCTAATTGTAAGATTTGTCTTCTCAAGGAGCTCCTTCGCTAACGTGACTCGTTTTAATTGCCAATACTTTCGCACACTCAACCCTGTGGCTTGTCGAAAACGACGATTCAATGTCCGGAGTGCGACCCCAAGACGGTCAGCTAGCTCGTATATAGTTTGCTGCGCAGCGAGGTTGTCTGAAATCCACAGTTGAGCTTCTAAGACAACCTCGTCATCTAATGAGGTATTTCCTCCATCGAGGTACCGATACTCTTCATAAGTACGGCGAATTTCATGCGAAAAATTTTTTTCAACATGACGTGCGATACTTTTATCCACGGCTCTTTCGATCAGGTGTACGGTGACATCAGCCAACGAGTTGATACTGGCAGCGCAATGCAGAAGTCCTGATTGCGTAATAAAAAAATTCTTTTTCAACCGAACGTTGGGAAAGTCTCTCTCAAACTTTTCAAAATAGTACCAATGTGTTGTGGCGGCCTTACCATCTAAAAGACCGGACTCTGCTAAAAGGGCGACACCCGTCCCCACTGATGCTATTTGAGCGCCACCATTATGCTGTGAGCGGAGGCTCTCCCAGAATTCTAGCTCCATCCGATTGATGACTGTCCGCGGATTTCTCCACAGGGCGGGTAGATATAAAATATCTAATTGAGGAACAGTTCGGAAAGAACAATCAGATTTGAGCGCAAGTCGCCGTCCCGATAGATTGCCGCACGTTTCAATCAAGTTTAATTTAATAACTTCACGTCGTTTTCTGACTAAGCAGAGATCTTGAGCAGCCAGCCACATCTCATAAGGAAGCGCTGTGCCGGTTGAAAGCATACCTGGAGTCAGTAAAAATCCAATTTGTATCGTAAAACCGCTTTTTGGTCGCATTGCAACCGATTCTCCTTTCTAGTGGCCTATATGACATAGTATATGGCCCTAATATACATTTTTGTCTATTTTTTCTGTCCTACAATACACCCGTACCCAGTGGAGCATATAAGCATGACAGCATTACCAGTAATAGTAGGATTCGGCGGAGTGGGCCCTGCCGGCCGTTCATCCTTCCATCATGCCTATCATAGAACTATTTATGAGTCGCTATCTGACGCGTCGCAACGAGAAACAGTAGCTTCTTTAGCATCCATGATGAAACTAGGCTTTCAAATCGATGGTCAACTAGTTACACCTGTCCATAAAGATTTTTCTACCCAAAACTATTCTCTGTTGGAGCAAGCAGTTCTCAAAGGTACGCTGATTCGCGAACTTGAAAACAATATTTTCGATCCCGACCAAGTGGATGCTCACACCACCTTAGACATCCACAAAGGTCCTCAGAAAAAATCAACCTTGTCACTTAAGATGTCAGACCTCCCCGATACCCTTCCACCGGGGTGGAATATCGTCGGAAAACAGAAGGAGATAACTGAGATCGAAATAGGGCACGGCGCAAAAGTGCTCGCCCCACATCACCGAAAGCTCGCTGTTAAAACTGGCGGTCAGTTACCTACAGGATTCGATCCTGGTGAATTATACAACTCGCGCTTCCATCCTCGGGGGCTGCAACTAGCCATAGTAGCGGCGTCTGACGCAATAAAGTCGATGGGAATAAAGTGGCAAACAGTTTTGGAACAAGTTCATGCAGACGAAGTAGCGGTTTACGCGGCTAGCGCAATGGGACAACTAGATAAAACTGGCACTGGCGGCATGTTAAAAGCCAGATTGGCAGGAAGCCGCGCCAGCGCTAAACAATTACCGCTTGGATTAAACAACATGCCTGCGGACTTTATCAATGCTTATGTTTTAGGGAGCATAGGCGCCACTGGAGCAAATGTTGGCGCATGCGCTTCGTTCCTTTATAACCTACGCGCTGGTGTTGAAGATATCCAAAGTGGTCGCCGCAAGGTAGTGGTAGTCGGTAATGCAGAAGCGCCTCTTACACCAGAAATAATAGAGGGCTATGCTGCGATGAGCGCCCTCGCTACCGATGAGAACTTGTGTAAGTTAGATAACGTGAAATTGCCAGATCACCGACGTGCGAGCCGACCCTTCGGCGAAAACTGTGGTTTCACGCTAGGCGAGTCGGGCCAATATTTCGTGCTCATGGATGATCGGTTGGCGCTAGAACTCGGTGCAAATATCCATGGAGCTGTTACCGACGTCTTCGTAAATGCTGATGGCTTCAAAAAATCTATCTCTGCCCCTGGACCAGGTAACTATATAACTCTTGGAAAAGCCGTGGCGGCTGCCTCCTCCATGCTTGGCCCTGATGCCGTAAAAGAGCGCAGTTTTATTCAAGCCCACGGCTCTAGTACGCCACAAAATCGTGTTACTGAAACGCAGGTTTTCGATAAAGTTGCACAGGCCTTTGGTATAAAAAACTGGCCTGTAACTGCCGTAAAAGCATTCCTAGGTCATTCGCTCGCCCCAGCAAGTGCAGATCAACTGGTGAGTACTCTTGGAGTTTTGAAATATGGAGTTCTCCCAGGAATAAAAACATTGGACAAGCTTGCGGATGACTTGTTCGATGAAAGACTAAATATAGTTATGACTGATACTGATCTTACAGATCGGGTGGAAGTCGGTTTTCTTAACTCAAAAGGTTTCGGGGGTAATAACGCAACTGGAATTGTCGTTTCACCGACGAAAACTGAGAGTATGCTTAAAAAACGATTTGGAAATAAGGCAATGGAGAAATACAAAACTTTACGCGATAAAAATAATGCGGCGGCAGAGGCATATGACAAGGAATGTATGTCGGGGCCAATGAAGCCAATTTATAATTTTGGCGAATCTTTAATTGCTGATGACGAGATCAAATTTGATAAAAATAAAATTTCAGTCTCAGGTTTTCCAAAAGGGGTAAATTTATATCCTGAGAATAAGTACAAAGATTTAGTATGACTAAGCAACCAAAGGCTTCCCGAACAGATGCTGACTATTGCTTTGTATGCGGCGTTAATAATCCCATAGGTCTAAAAATCGACTTCACTCTTACTGAAAATGGGTGCGTAGGAGAATACAATCCGCTTAAAGAGCATTCAGGATTTAATGGTGTCACTCACGGAGGGCTCGTCTTCGCAGTACTAGATGACGTAATGGCAAATTGGTTCTATCTTCAGGGCAGATTTGGGTACACCGCGAAGTCAGAAATACGCTATAGAGAGCCGATGCCAATAGGTGTTTTAGTGAAACTCGAGTGCGAGGTAGTCAAAGAAAGAAGACGACTTGTGCAACTCAAATCCTGGGCGATTGATAAAAACACAAATACTGTTTATGCAGAGGCTGATGCTAGCTTCATGTTAACGGAGAATGTTTCCTAAATTCGATGCGTAGCTCCGAAAAAAAAAGTGCTAGAAAAGGGGTGCGAATAATAGACTTTTTTTCACCTTACCTAATTTTAGGCGTATCTTGTCTCACACTAATTTCATGTGCGTCAACGGATGTCAAAAAACCCCTAAAAGCGGAGACGCCCGTTGTCCAAAAAGACGCGAGAGAGTTGGCAAATGAAATCGAGAACAGAGTCAAAAGACCAGCACCCGATTTCAGCCCACCTAAAGAAAATGCCGCAGATGTTGAAATGGAAGAAGTTCCTCTGGAGGTCGTGGAAAGTAAGTCCCAACAGGCAAAAAAAGCGGAATTTACTAGCCAGCGAGACTCCGAAAGTCCGAATGGTACAAAAAATAACCCGGCCACATCTGAAAATCGAGCTAATGGAAAAGATGGCATACTCGTTAACTTAGGTGGACGCGATAAAAGTACTAAGTCAAAAATACGAAACGGGATTTCAATCGACTTGAACTCTAGTAATCAAGAGCCCTCCACTTCCCTGAGTGAGAGTTATGACGGCATGAGTAGTGCGCTTAGCGGCGACAATAAATACTCTGGCGGTAGAGACGCGGCAATCTCAGAAAACTCGGTAGGCGGCGCGCCTAACAACGGACTAGGAAATGCTCTTAACACAATTGGTACCACTTATGGAAAGGCCAATAAGCAGCAAAACACCAAAAATTTTCCTGACATAAAAGACGAAGTAGATGAAGACATCGTGGCGCGGCAAATACGCGAAGCTGCCCATCTTGAAACAGACCAAGTTCTTAAGAAAAAGCTTTGGTTAGAATACGAGCGATATAGATCTGGTCTAGCAGACTAACTTTTTACCTCGTTAATCGAACAAGTCACCATTTTTCGCCGCTTCACCAAGCCCCTCTAGGCCGGCTCGTGCACCAGTAGAAACGTCCCTGATAGATTCTGCGCGCGCCTCCTCAAGTTTAATTGAGGCCGATTTTCTTTCTAATTCGACATCAATAAAACGTTGTTCGTTGCCAACTCTTGTTCTTTCCTTCTCCAAGTCGAGTAATCGACTCTCCAACTCCAACCTTTTCAGTTGAAGCTCAACCTTCTTCTGTTCGCGGTCGTAAGTGAAGTCAGTTTCATCAACTATCGTTTTATCCACCCTAGCTTTCAGACGACGCGCCTCTAAATCTAGCCGTATCAGTTCCGCTTGATACTGCTCTTGCAAAATATCCCATCGATCGGATCTGTCCAAATCTTTTTCGGCGTCTAACAACTTCTGCCTAAATCCGGGTATTTTATTTCTTTCAGCCCTAGACTTAAGATTTTCGTCAAAAGTATTTTGCTGAAGCTGCAGTTCATGCATCTTCTGTATCTGTTCATCTAATGGCTCCGCTGTGGCTATCAGTGAATAACTAAGGCCTAAGGTTGCAACTAATGCCAACATTCTTACTTTAACCATTTCTATCAAACCTCTGAAAGCTCTTTACTCGGCACAGGAATTATTAGGTTGGATCCGAGTCTCATCAGCTCGCATCGAGATCATGACTGCTCTTCCTGGTTTGAACTCACAGGCGCGTCCCACTTGAGACGAGCTGTAAGTCTTCGAGTCTTGAACAAAAGTTAAGGTGACACCCTCCACCAAGACAGTATTTTCGGTCGTGCTAGCTACCACAGCACCGGCTGCCCCACCTAAAAGTCCTCCAGCCGCGGTGTTATTACCGCCCACCGCATTACCGATCGCCGCACCACCCGCAGCACCAAGGATCGCACCTAAAATTTGACGCTTCTTTTGAGCCTCAGTATTATCAACTTCTACTTGCGCAGGCAAAATCGCAATTATCTCAATGACTTCAGCGGCCTGCTTTTGATTCACCTGAGTCGAACGGTAAGAGCTTGCTCTATACTTATCTCCAGTCGTAGTACAAGCACTTATGGTAAGACAAAACAAAATCACAGTACTTAACACTAACTCTCTCTTGTTTATTTTCTTTATTGCTTGCTCGAATTTCGTTGGTAACATGTCAAACCTTTTACTTATTTAGCCTGGACATAATAATAACTAGAAAATTACACGGAATTTAGTTAACTTTTTGTAACGATTAGGAACGAAATCACAGTGCACTTAAAAATACGGATGGAAAGCTCATCGCAATAAAAGAAAAAGCATATTCCAAAAACGAAATTCAAAAAGAGCAACCCCTTATACTGAAGTGGGCTATATTACTTTTTGCTACACTGTTGATAATCGTGTTTGGCTATATAAGCTACTTAAAAATCTATTCAAATACAGCGCTTGAAAGCCAATCCACTAATATCACACCAGATTCACGGTCATCCGAATTAATCCCGAAAGATAAAACAGCTGTGCAAGATCAAAGGATAAATGCCCAGAAAAATCTTGAAGAGTTATTGCTACACATGAGCAGGCTTAAGCCGCTAAATCCACAAGTTTGGGCGACAGACCATTGGAAAGAGATCGAAAAATTGTTAAGCGAAGGGGAATCACTTTATCGCAGGACACGGTATCGCTTGGCACAAAAAAAATACCGTCAAGCGATCACTACGATAGAAACACTTGCTGGTAGCGCTGAAAGTATTAAAACGAATAAGCTGAGAGAAGGAAATCTAGCGATCAAAAATTGGAACTCCGTCAAAGCAGAGAAAGCTTTCAAAACCGCTTTGAGTATAGAGCCAAACAACACCGATGGGCTCGATGGATTAAAGCGAACAAAAGTATTGGAAGAAGTTAAAATTTTATTAATACAAGGAGAAAAGTACGAAAAAATCAACCAGCTAAATAAAGCGAAAAAGTTGTACGAATCTGCGTTAATTTTAGATAAAAACGCTCTAGGCGCGAAAGTGGCGATAGTTCGCATCAATTTCAAACTACGCCCTACCTATTATCGCTCGTACATGTCTTCCGGCCTCAAATTGGTGCGGCAAAACAGGTTGGAGGAGGCTGAAAGCTTTGTTAGAAAAGCGCAAGCTATCGAAAATCGTACCGAAACCCAAGAGCTACTATCGTTGATAGATTCTAAGCGTTTAACGCGCGATATAAATAAACATTTAAAACAGGCTAATGCTGCTGAAAAAGAAGAGAAATGGGACCTCGCGGTAAAGTCATTTAGTAGCGCTATCCAGCTTGATCCAGCCATGAGTAGCGTCATCAAAAAGAAAAAAAAAGCCGAAGCTAGGCTCTCGCTAGATCAAAATATTGAAATACTACTTAGCGTTCAGGATGATTTTAAAAATAGAGCTGATTTCGAAAAAGCAAAATCTTTGTTAAAACAAGCCCGACTCTCCGTACCGAAAGATAAACGTATTAGAGCTCAAATAAAAAAACTAGAGGAAAAGATAGAGACATCAAGAATATCCGCCTCGACCACACGCGTCTGCGTCGAGGAAAAGAAACTGAAATATGCTAAAGGTTATCTAAACAAAAGCTGTACAAACTATACCCAGTATTTATAAACTGAAAGAAGATTGAGCAAGACATGGAACAGTTAGGACCAAGACAAAAGTGTTTCGATGCGCCATATTCAGACAAACCCTCAGATAAAAATATTTTGATCCCTAAGAGAAAAGTGGCTATTAGCTCGTGAAGAAAAAAGTTTGAAAAATAAAATCAACCCAGTCCAGTTTAAGCCTGTAACAAACAAAGCGCGGTTTGAGATCAATCTGTCGCTCAGTCCGATTTTTTTATTAGGATTTGCTTCACTTCTTATAATATCAAGTCTTTGGTTCGTATTAACAGCACGCTCAATTAATGTCGTGACGTTCCCGCCTGATGCAGAAGTAGCGCTGGACTCTTGGCTTAAAATAAATCTTGGGAATAACTGGCTTGTTAGACCAGGAAATCACCTATTCTCGATCAACGCACCAGGTTACAATAATCTGGCTTATCCATACCAAGTTACCGATGCTCGAATACAAAAATTGCAGTTGTCTTTGACACCCTTGCCTGGCAATCTAGAAGTCATTTTAACTCCCGAAAAATCTGGCGAAATATTTATCGATGATAAATCTTATGGTGAAGTACCCGGGCTGGTGACAAATATTCCTGCTGGATTAAGGCAGGCAAGAATAGAAGTAGATCGGTATCTCGATTACGAAGTCGAGTTAAAAATCCAAGGGCAAGGTATCCTAGAAAAACTGCAGATAGCGCTTGTCCCTGCCTGGGCCACACTAACCTTAACCTCCTCTCCTGTCGGCGCTGACCTCTACGTTGAAGGAAAACTTGTCGGTAAAACGCCGCAATCCTATCGAGTGATGCAGGGGGTGCGTCAAATCCAATTAAGAAATAAGGGTTATAAAACTTGGGATAAAGAAATTATAGTGACCGCCGGTACCCCAATCAATATGGGCGAGGTTCCGCTAGCGAAAGCTGACGGCACTGTCATTATCGACTCCACTCCGCCAGGTGCAACAGTCTCTGTAGGCGACAACTTCTACGGCAGGACGCCTGTAGAGGTAAGTCTGTCGCCTACTATCAAGCATAGAGTGAGCCTGATGAAAGAAGGGTATAAAAATATCGCGCAAGATATTGCTGTAGAATCTGCCAAGACATCTAATTTATCGTTAACTCTTGAGCCGGAAATGTCATCTGTAAACATTACAGTCGTGCCTAAGGATGCGCAAATGCTAATAGACGGGCGATTTGAGGGAAATGCTAATAGGAATGTCAGTTTGCCGACGCACGCACATGAATTCACGATTTTTCGGGAAGGTTTCGCAACCTACCGTACCTTAATAACACCAAGGAAAGGTGTAGAAAAGAGATACACAATAAGGCTCAAAACCGAAGAATTCGCAAATCGGGAAGCGGAACAGAAAAAGCGGAAGGATGCACGCAAGGGCTACATAACTACATATTCTGGCCAAGAGATGAAGCTCTTTAACTTAGGGAAAGTCACTCTCGGAACAAAAGAAAATGTGCAAGGCCGGAGGGCGAACGAAGTAGTACGAGATGTAGTACTAGAGACACCGTTTTACATGTCTACAAAAGAAGTGACAAACAGTCAATTTCGTGAGTTTCTCGGAAACCATGACTCAGGTAAGTTTGGTGGGGAGAGTTTGAATGAAGCCGATCAGCCTGTGGCCAGCGTTAGCTGGTTTGAAAGTGTTCTTTATTGTAACTGGCTTAGTCGGCGTGATGGGCTAGAGAAGTTTTACCTTATTAAACATGGCAAGCTTTTTGGAATCAATGCTGAAGCGAACGGGTACCGGTTACCGACTGAAGCAGAATGGGAGTCTCTGTCACGCCCAAAAAGCGAACAATCTCTGTCAATCTTTCCGTGGGGGAGCGACTATCCTCCGCCGCAAAAGACAGGAAACTTTGCCGACAAGAGCAGTAGTAATGATAGAGTTAAAAAATTAGAAGATTATGATGACTCGTTTGCAGTTGCTTCCCCTGTCGGTAGCTTCCAAAGAAATATCAATGACTTATATGATATGGCAGGGAATACTTCCGAGTGGGTTCATGATTTCTACGAGCATCAGCCACCGACCGTTACCTCCTATAACTACTTAGGTCCAGCAAATGGTAAGTCTCGAACAGTTAAAGGCAGTAGCTGGATGAGCAGTTCGTATAACGAACTGAAAAGTAGCTATAGAACTTATAACGATGCACGACGCGTAGATTTGGGATTTAGGATCGCACGGTATGCCAGATAAGAAGAAGTACTTTTTAGTTGGTGCTCTCCTGTTACCACTTTATGTTCTAATGGCTAACGGAGATGAAAATATGGATAAAAAAAACGCTGTAAAAGACTTACCAGAACATGAAGTAAGACCCTTACCAAAAGACACATTTCGGCCAAGTGAGAAAGTCTCTGAGGACTTCCCGGTCAACTTCCCTGTTGATATATAGTGAAAAAAATATGAAAGAATTCTTCTCGTCAGAACGTATATTCAGTTGGCTTTCATTGCTGCTAATTATTGTATTCGTCCATATTATTTATAGTGCGCAAATACGCCCTCAGGCAGAAGCACTTATCAGTGAAAATAGGAGTATTGAATCTTCTGATCAAAACTTGCCAGTACCGAGATCGTTTGTGATTATCGTTAAAGACTTCGAACAAGAAGCTTGTTTTATCCTAATGCTTTGGGCTACTGCAATAATTAGTTTTAAAGGCTTTGCGCTCGTTAGACAACGAGTTCAACTTGATCAACATATTATTCCTATTAAAGCCGGAATAAAAATCCTGCCCGAAGACACTTACCGTTATTCGAGAAAAATACAGAGCTTAAAAAATACGCAACGACAATTCCTTTTGCCTCGAGCACTAGAGACTGGGCTGCATCGCTTTGGGACTACACGACAGATACAAGATGTTTCCAACGCAATCGGTGAGGTTTGCGAGACTGAGTCCGAGCGACTAGATTCAGAACTGTCAACAATCAGATATATTGTCTGGGCAATTCCGTCTATAGGATTCATAGGAACCGTGCGTGGAATCAGCCAAGCACTCGGAGAGGCTTACCGAGCGTTAGAAGGCGATATATCGGGAGTCACATCTAATCTTGGTATCGCATTTAATTCTACTTTTGTCGCTTTACTAATAAGTTTGTTTGTCATGTTTCTAATGCACCAGTTACAACGGGAACAGGAAAAATTTGTGCTAGATACTCAAAAGTACTGTGATACTCAGTTAATCCCGCATCTCGCGAATTACGACGAACATAATTAAAATGAGCGAAATTTCTATCATTGAAATCAATACTGATAACATCAGTGTCTGGCGAGAAGGACGTCTTCTTGACATAAGCCCACAAGTCGCAGTTTTAACGGCAGATGGAGGATTTATTTCGCACGAGGTGAGTGCGAGGACCATGGCTAGCAGTCAGAAAATCTATCGAGATTATTGGACTTGCGTGAACGAGCACACCTTGAGCCACCCAACCGCAAGGATCCGACATAAGGCGGACATGGTGTACGTACACCTCAAGAATATTTCAGAGAGAATTAGTGATTTGGTCGATGTCGTTTATACCGTACCGTCGCACTTGACCAGTTATCAACTCAGCCTGCTATTGGGGATCAGTAATGCCCTCGACCTATCGGTGAGAGGTTTTGTAGATGCCAACGTCGCCGCGCTGGCCAATGCGGCAGCGCCGGGTTCCTATACCGTTCTAGATATACAACCAAATCAAACAGTGATCACGGATCTTGATGTAGCTGATCAGGTTACCCACAAAGGGGCAGAACTTGTTCCAAATATCGGTTCCAATAACATTTATCATGCGTGTGCGAGGCACATTGCAAATAGCTTCGTTCGTCAAACGCGCTTCGATCCATTGCATGATTCGCTCTGTGAGCAGTACCTGATGGACGCTTTACCAAGGTGGGTAGATGAATCAGCTTTCAATAAAGACTTGTATTGTAGTTTAGAATATAACGACGAGGTAATACGTGCCGTAGTCGCTTCCAGCGATATCAAAAAAATAATCGCTCACAATCTAAGTCCCTTAGAAAGTCGGCTAAAAGTTGGGCGAACAGTAGCTTTTTGTCGAGACAGTAAAATATTCGTAAATTCCAGTGGCCTCTTTACAGAGCATCAAAATATCCCAGTAAATGCCGTATTAGACGGTGTATGTGACAACTTGGATTCAATCATTGAAGGAGAAAATGCAGAATTCATTAGCGTATTAAACTCAAGCTCGAAACCTTCGATGCAGCTCACGATAAATCCCGTTGTGTTTGAAATTGACTCTGAATCGGCGACGCATATAACTGATGGGAAAAGAGCGGTGACTTTATCTCAAACTCCGATTGGCTTGGATACGAATGGCTTTGTTCTTCGTCCAGAACAAATCTCGAGCGCAGTCGTCCGTTTAGAAAATGGCTTCGCCACAATATACTCAAATAAAATAAAAATTTCAGTAAATGGAATGACAGTCGTAGATAACTGCACCCTAAAAGGTGGTGACCAAATACATATCGACAATAAGGTAGGGCCGTTCACGGCTGTTACCGTAATAAATAGTGATGCGTCCTAAGAGGAAAGAATTTTCGGCATTTAGCCTGTCGTTTCTAGACATCATGTCATGCGGACTTGGAGCATTTATTTTATTATTTATTGTCGCTAAGAATAGTCATCAAGCAGATAGCGTTCCCGACAATGACTATTTGACGACTGAGATAAAAAAATTAAACCGTCAGATCGCTGAAATATCAACTTTAAAAGAGGCCATGGAAACTCGAAAAGTTGCAGCAGACCGGCAGACTCTAGAGGTTAGATTTGCAATTCAAAAACTAAATCAAGCTTATGAAAAATTACAGCAAGATGCGCAAATAAAAAAGAAAATGGTTAGTGATGAGACGGCTATAAAAAAATCAATAAGGGAACTTAGCGCACAAAAAAAGATACTTAAAGAACAAGTTGCTATGAGCTCTGTAGGTAGTCGATCGCATATTAGCGATGGGAATAGAGAATATCTCACGGGGATGCGGCTAGGTGGCGAGCACGTATTAATCCTTCTCGATTCATCTACCAGTATGTTGGACGAGAGTATTGTTAACATAATTCGAAGAAGAAATATGAGTAGTGAGGTGAAAAAACGGTCACCAAAATGGCGTCAGGCACTCGATACTATCAACTGGATAAGTGCACGTTTTCCTAGAGCCAGTCAATATCAAATTTATAGTTACTCCGATACGGTCGAGCCTGCTATTCGGGGTACTCGCGGTAAATGGTTGTCTGTGAACAATACAAAGCAGCTAAATGAAACGGTAGATAACTTAAATAATTTAATTCCCGAAGGGGGCTCAAGCTTAGAGTCTGCGGTCGATGCTATCAGAGAGCTTCAACCCCAACCCGATAATATTTATCTTATTACCGACGGACTGCCAACACGAGGAATTCAACCTCCTGAGAAAAGAAATATAAGTGGGCAAGAAAGACAGCAGCTATTCGAACGAGCAATAGCGAAACTACCTTATGGGATTCCCATCAATGTCATTCTATTACCTACCGAAGGGGACCCAATGGCTCCAGCCGCATACTGGCAGATCGCCAGGGTGACACAGGGATCATTCTTATCCCCAGCGGTAGATTGGCCATGAAAATCAGGCAGAAAGTGGCAGAACCTGTCAATATAGCCTTTCTTAGCGTCATCACCTGTTCCTTTGGCGCGATAATATTATTACTCATCATAACGACGTCTAGGGATACTGAAAATCTAGAAGATCCTAACGACCCACGAATCCGTGAAATTTCTTTAAAACAAAGAGAAATTTTCAGTATGGAGGCAGCTTCGCTTAGTCAAGTAGAGGAGCTAGATAAAAGTTTGCGGATACTTGAAAAGCTGAATTTAGAAAAAGATGCTATAGCTCAAAAAGTTCAAAAAGCCTCCCCGCAAGATCGATCCGTCACTGAAAATAATGAAGAGCGGAAAATATCCATTCAAAAACTTCTCGTCGCTCAACAAAAGCTAACCGACGAAATGAAACGTTTGTACCGAAAATTGGACCAAAAGGAAACTAACCTGGTGGGCGGTATCCCAATTGATAGTGAATATATAATTTTTATTATTGACACATCTGGCAGTATGTTTAGATATGCTTGGCCAAAAGTTATCGCCCAAATAGAGGATACACTTCGCGTGTATCCTGAGGTCAAAGGCGTACAAATCATGAACGACATGGGGGTATATATGTTTCCATCATTCCGAAATAAATGGATACCCGACTCGCCCGCTCGTCGAATAGCTATAAATGATAGGCTAAAAACATGGAATGCATTTTCCAACTCAAGTCCTGCGGAAGGAATAACTGAAGCCATCCAGACATTCAACGCAGAAGACAAGAAGATCAGCATCTACGTTTACGGTGACGAATTTACCGGCGACTCAATTCGCCGCGTTGTCGACTATGTCGACACAATAAACCGCTCGGACACATCGGGAGAGAATCTAGTCCGCATCCACGCAATCGGCTTCCCAGTCCAATTTGCGCAACCCCCACAACTACAACATACAGGGATCAGATTCGCAACATTAATGCGAGAGCTGACGCGAAAAAACGGAGGTACCTTTGTAGGACTAAACGCTTTTCGTTAAACAAAAAAGCTCACACAAACTCTGGCATCACATCTTTAGCGAAAATCTCTTGAGACACCGGATTAGCCATGACAAAAATATAATAGGTAACCCCAGTTTCCTCTATCCTCTTACGAAGCTCTGCCCGGGCCTCCTCAGCCGTGCCTAACAAAGTTACAGGAGCACCTTGGGCTGCCGCGTAATCTGGAAATCCCAGATGTGATGCTATATCTCGAAGACCAGGATCATTTTTATCTTCAGATAAGCCCAAAAGCGCCAGTCCCCCAAGCTCAATTTCTTCAGGATCTCGTCCTATGTCTTTCATCATCGTGTGAAGAAGTGCAATCCGACTCTTTAAGACATCCATATTAAATTTGACTGTTGCTACAGTGTCATTAATAAAATCCTTACCATTACCGGTCGGTGGAATAATATTCAATATATCTGCTTCTCTGGCCGCAATCTTCAATAACCCCGTACCTGAACCACCTAGCATTAGTGGAATATGCCCTCGGAGAGGACGCGGGTTGTTGTAAGCATCTTTTATCTGAAAATACTTCCCGCTGTAAGTGGGCGCCTCTTGGCTGTTCATGGCTTTTAAAATTTGTATAGTTTCATCTAGCTGCTCCAAACGCTCTTTTAACGGCGGAAAAGGGTAGCCATGATTAATATATTCCTTGTCTTGCCATCCAGCACCTAATCCACAAATTGCGCGCTCATTACTTACTGCATCAAGGCTGCTCATAATTTTGGCCAGCAATGGAGGACTTCGAAAAGACGCAGCAGCTACAGCGGGGGCAAGTTTGATTCGGCTCGTAGCCATCGCCATAGCGGTTAATGTAGTGAAGCACTCCACTTGTGGGGTTTCCGCTTGACCAAGAGGAGAGTAAAAATGGTCGTTCACCGAGGCGGAAAAAAAACCATCACTTTCCGCCGATATCGCCTGCTCTACTGCCTCGTGGACAGTGCTAGTGTTAATGAAAACTCCAAATCTTGCTAAACTCATTAATCCCCCCGAGCCAAACGATATTTCTTTTTCAATGGATACGTTTGAATGTTTTTAATTATAAAGTAATGATTAGTAATGAAATGTTAAAAGCATTCCGCCATAATCATAAACATTTTTTAAATATACTTATTTTGGGGAGCAACGCAATGGGTGAAGTAGGTACAACTAAACTTTTCGAAAATGAAAAAGTTATTATTTGGGAGTTTATTTTAGAGCCTGGCGAAGAGACAGCAATGCACAACCACGAACATGACTATGTCTTCTATGCACTAGAAGGCGCACCGCTGCAGGTGCATGATGCTGACGGAAATGATTTGGGAACATTGCCAGTTGCTACGGGTGATACTTATGCATTCAAAGTAGAAAAAGGTGAGCTTATTTCTACGGATACTAAAAATTTGCGTGTGCCCACCCTCCATAAAGCGAAGAATACCGGCACATCCCGCTACCGCGAAATTTTAATAGAGTCAAAATAAACTACCTGTGGATCTTGCGAATAAAAATGCATAAAAATTATTTCAGCTATGAATGATCAAAATCGCATGATAGAGGAACTTTATGCCAGAGATAAAGCAGCACATCAGTTGGGAATTCGTGTTTTAAAATCAGCCCCAGGGGAGGCTACTCTTTCGATGCGAGTAGTTGAATGGATGACGCAGGGCCATAACATCTGTCATGGAGGTTTTATTTTCTCACTCGCCGACACCGCCATGGCCTATGCTAGTAACTCCGGTGATCTGGCGCACGTAGCCTTAAATGCTAATATTGACTTCCTAAACCCTGCACGAGAGGGTCAGGAGCTTATTGCGCTTGCGACAGAGGCAAATTCCACTAGAAAAACTGGAATGTATAAAGTTAGCGTCACAGTGAAAGATGGTCCATTAATTGCCGAATTTCGCGGCAGAACCTACGGATTATCGCGAAAAATCTAGGTAGAAAATCTATGGAAAGCATCATTTTAAAATTCCTGGGAACAGTACTAATTGGTATTGGAGTGGGTCTGCAGTTTGTTTCGGTATATAAAAGACAACTTGACGCACTTAACGAACGAACATTACTAATCAAAGTATTACAATCCAGATTTTTTCAATTGATAGGTGGCTTCTTCCTTCTTTTCTACGGGATCAAGCTTTTGCAATTCAACTGATTGCTAATGGTTACTAATCTTTTGGAGCTAAAATACCTAAACCTTCCAACGCCAATCCGTAACCCAGTAAATCATGCATTTGCTTTCTGATTGATTGTGTCAAAGCAATACGGCTATAACGGCGTGTCAGTCTACTCTGCCTCAATAAAATTTCGGCAAGATCGTAGGCTCGATTCATGAGCTTCTGGGGCGGTAGAATTTCTGCTATTAAACCAAGTTTCTTCGCTTCCGCCGCCGACAAAGTCTGTCCTGTCAGTAAAAAATATCTGCCGCGATTTGGCCCAAGTAGCATGGGCATTACGATATGCATCCCATCTCCGGGTATCATGTCGTTGGAAAAATGGGCAGAATCTTGGAACGCAGCAGTTTCACTCGCAATCACGATATCAGACAGAAGAGGAATTTCGCAGTGCCTAAGCGCAGGGCCGTTAACTGCTGCGATGACGGGAACCTCGATATCCAAAAGATTCATCAATAATGCCTTGCCCTCCCGATAGATACTATCCCACTCAAGCGCGGATGCTTTACCCGGTTTATATCCGGGTGACGGTCTTGGCCCAGAGAAATCTTGACCGCATCCCGTCATGATGACTACTTCCGTCTTTTGATCACGCGCTATATCTAGAAATGCATTTGGTAGCTGGCTATGTACTTCCAAATCCCACTCCAAAGACTGGCCGGCACTATGGAACATAAGCTCCAAAATACCGTCAGTCCGCGTCATCTTGATATTTGAAAATTTTTCAGAGTAGTCTTTGAAAATAGTCATGGAAAAAATCCTCTATTAAAGAGGTATAATATCTAGCTAGTTATCGTATTGAAACAGTACCCTTCAATTGAGCTTCTCGTGACAACCGAAGTACACTAAAGTAATTTAATAAAATATAATTTTTATGTGAACACGCTACACAAAGCTATGCCGTGCGCTGTGTAGGTTGATCTTCATCACAAAGCTTAAGGGGAACGCAATGGATCGTCTAAAAGGTAAAGTTGTACTAATTACAGGAGCTACTGGAGGAATTGGCGAGGCATCCGCTAAACTATTCGCTAGCGAGGGCGCAAAGTTAGTACTTCTAGATCTAGATCAGCAAAAACTCAATATGCTTACACAAGAGATCGGGAGTCAGATCGCTCTAGGGCTAACAACTGATGTCACTAATGCTGATGCGATGACAGCTGCAGTAAAAGAAACTTGTAATAAATTTGGCGGGCTCGATGTAGCATTCCTTAATGCAGGCGTAGAGGGGCCGATTAAATCTATTATCGACTACCCAAGCGAAGACTTCGACGCAGTGATGTCTGTAAATGTTAAAGGTGTTTTTAACGGACTAAAAAGTGTTGTACCAGTAATGATAGAAAATAATCGTGGCAGCATAATACTTACATCTTCTTTAGGTGGCTTGCGGGGTATGCAAAAGTTGTCCGCCTATATCGCGTCGAAACATGCTGTTGTGGGATTAATGAAATCGGCAGCGCTAGAATATGCTGAAAATAATATTCGAGTAAATACTATTAACCCCTCCCCTATAGCTACTCGTATGATAAAATCTATTGAAAATGGATATGCTCCTGGCGCATCCGATGCAGTCAAAAGAAAAATCGAAAAAGGTATTCCTTTAAGACGATATGGGCGGCCCACTGAGGTCGCTAACCTAGCGTTGTTCCTTGCTAGTGATGACGCTAGTTTTATTACTGGCAATAGCTATCCGGTTGATGGTGGAATGTCGGCATCATAGGCTATAAAGTTTAAACCCGTCTTCTGGTGCGCGTTGTAAAGTTCGCCCCATACAAGAGTAAAAGAATTAAGTATGTTTGTAGGTCAACCTGGAC
The DNA here is from genome assembly GCA_938075585.1 of uncultured Gammaproteobacteria bacterium. Classification (GTDB taxonomy): domain Bacteria; phylum Pseudomonadota; class Gammaproteobacteria; genus UBA4457. Next base: position 28,832 of record CALJHG010000063.1, read on the forward strand.
AACGTTGGGTGAGTAAAACAGAGCCTGAGCTTGGGCTTGGGCTAGTCGAGCACATGGTGGCCAGACAAGTCGTGATATCTTTCCCTGCAGCCGACGAGAGTCGCATCTACTCTAACAGCAACCCACCTCTAACCAGAGTGGAGTATTCAGTAGGTGAAGAAATTAAAACAAATACAGGAGACTGGTTTACCGTAACACAAGTCTCATCAACAAATGCCTGTTACACATATATAGGGGTGACCGATACTGGCCACACGGTAAAAATCCATGAACAAGATCTTGATAGTTCAGTTCAATTCAACAAGCCACTAGATAGACTTTTCATAGGGCAATTTGATAAATCTTCAAGGTTTCAGCTTCGCATAGCGACTCTTACGCTGAAACACAAGCATCAAACTAGTAATGTACATGGACTTGTGGGTCCACGTGTAAATAGATTACCTCATCAATTTTTTATAGCAAATGAGGTTTCTCGTCGAGAATATCCTAGAGTATTACTGGCAGACGAAGTTGGCCTAGGGAAAACGATCGAAGCTGGCTTAATTTTGCATCGAATGCTATTAGATGGGAGAGTGGCAACTGCCCTGATCGTAGTCCCAGATAACTTACTTTATCAGTGGCTACTAGAAATGCGTCGCCGATTTAATTTACATTTTTCAATAATCGATTCGCAGCTTTTTTCTATAGACGACTCTGAGCAAGACGATCCTAATTACAGACCCCCACAACTTACTTTGATGCCAATAAGTTACATCAAGAATGAGCGAAAACTATCACAAGTTATCAGTTACGAATGGGATATATTAATCGTTGATGAAGCGCACCAATTAACGTGGGATATTAATAAGAAAAGCACCGAGTTCGCATCAGTAGAGGCACTCGCATCAAAAATACCCAGTGTAATCCTTTTAACCGCTACGCCAAATCAACACGGAGTAATGGGACATTTTTCCCGTCTATCTTTATTGGACCCCCATCGCTACCGAGACTTGAAAACGTTTATAAAGGAGGAAGAAAACTATACTAAAGTTAACGCATTAGTTACTAAGCTACAAACTGCTTCTGCTTCGGAGATAAAAGAATTATCGAGCGAAATCGAAGCATTTATAGTCCTAAAGCAATTACCTGATATAGATCGAAATGATCCCGCCAAATATGTCAAAAAGACTATAAGGTTGCTACAAGAGCATCATGGGACCAGTCGAGTCATTTTCCGTAATACCCGAGACAATGTCGGAGGATTCACGGCTAGAAGTCTCGAGCGCCACTCCTTTGAACTGCCCAAAGAGTACCTGACTCAGCGCTCGGGAGAAGTAACTGATTTGTACCCTGAGCGAGCACATGATCGTTGGACCGAGATAGATCCGAGAGTCGCATGGGTCGCCGACTGGCTCAAAAGTCATAAAAAAACTAAAGTCGTGTGCATTTGTGGTACCGCTGATGTAGCTATTTCTCTTGAGAAATGGTTACGTCTTAAGAAAGGCATAAAATCGGCTGTCTTTCATGAGAAACTTGACTTGCTCCACAGAGACCGAGCTGCAGCCTACTTTGCGGATTTAGAAGATGGCGCGCAAATCCTTGTTTGCTCTGAAATTGGAAGCGAAGGAAGAAACTTCCAATTCTGTCATACCTTAATTCTTTTTGACCTTCCCTTAGATCCAGATCTGATAGAGCAACGAATAGGACGACTGGATCGTATTGGCCAGAAAAATGTGATTAAGATTCACGTACCCATATTTAAACAACATGGTACTGCATTGTTACTAAATTGGTTGCATGAAGGAATTAACGCCATTGAGAGAGCTTCAAGCTCGGGAAAGATAATTTACGATAATTTACGAGAGGAGCTGATTAATAATATTACCAACTCCAGTCTTGAAAGTGATACTAGTAATTTTATAAAGGCAACTATAGAGAAAAGAGAAGAGATTGACTGCGAGCTACGCGAAGGAAAGGATAAACTTCTTCAAATGACTTCGTTCGATAGCACAGCGGCAAACAGACTTGTTAATGAAATAGAGGAATTCACAAACGAAGAACTACTAAAATCTTATATGTCTAAAGTTTTTGACGCATTCGGAATAGAGCAAGAAGTGAATATAAACGGAAGTATAGTCCTGAAACCTGGCAATCATATGTCGATAGAAAATTTTCCCGAAGTTCCTGACGAAGGCGTGGC
>CALJHG010000064.1 GCA_938075585.1 uncultured Gammaproteobacteria bacterium
AAAGAGGTTAACCAGTTAGGTGCACTTGGGGCTAATCGAATCGTGGTCAGTATGGATAGCGCAGATTATGTGTCTATCGAAGACTCTTTGCAGAAGATTGTTTTGAGGCGGTATCCATCCCAGCTTCTCGGAGCGTTACCAATCACATTCGCCGGCGATATGAGTAAGGATGACGATTATTTGCGACGAACTTGGACTGCCTTATTCAATACTTTTCTTCATCCAGCAATGGAGCAATTTCTGTACAGTGCAGAACATCGGTTAAAGCAACACCGCACTCGAAACCCGCTGTTGATATATCGGAATGATGGCGGTGTAGCGAGGATTGCAAAGACAATTGCACTTAAAACCTACAGTTCTGGGCCGCGAGGTGGTATGGGGTATGCGTCTGAGTTGGCAAGACATTACGACATTAAAAATTTAATTTCCATCGATATCGGCGGCACTACTTCGGATATAAGTACCGCGGTTGAAAGTGTACTTGGCGAAGACACATTTGGCCGAGTCGAAGGTGTGGAAGTGTCCATTCCACTAAGTCGTATTAGAAGCGCGGGAATAGGAGGAAGTTCAATCATAAGAGAAATTGACGGTGTCATCGCCGTTGGACCTAAATCAGTTGGGGCTTCACCCGGTCCAGCTTGCTTTGATCGCGATGGCGAAGAACTCACTATAACTGACGTGTTACTTTTAAACGGACTCATTGATTCGAGTACTTATTTCGGTGGTCAGTTTTCTCTAAATAAAAATAGAGCTGGAACTGTCTTAGAGAATAAGGTAAGAGCACCTCTCGGTATTGAGTACTTAGCAGCACTCGAACAAGTGGAGGCGGCATGGATTCGAATTGTTGCTGAAAAAGTCTGGGAACACCAAGGCTGTTCTAGCGATTCGACACTAGTAGGTTTTGGGGGCGGGGGGCCTATGCTTCTTACCGCTGTAGCGTCTGCCTTAGGATTGAAAAAAGCCATTATCCCAGGCATGGCAGCGGTTTTCAGCGCTTACGGGGTAGGGTTTTCCAATATATCGCAATCCTATCAGATGCAGGTGTCGGGTGAGAGCCTCGGCCAAGACTGTGAGTCTCAAGTACTTCGTGCGAAACGGGACATGTTTGCGGAAGGTGTTGATATAGATGACTGTAGTCTCGAGTTTTCTCTGGTAGACATGAAAACTAAACAGATCACAAATAAGTGGAGTCATGGGGATAGGCCTCCTTCATTCGCAAATACTCATGCACTTTTGAGACTGAAGGCGACAAAAGAGACTAAGAAGCTCGAGTTTGCAGAAGAATCTTTTAAGAATGTATCTGATGCTCAGGCCTCGGGAGAGAGATTGTTGATAATTAATGAAGTTGAGAAGACCGTCCCAGTATACAACTATTCACAATTAGCTTCTGGGACTCGAGGAAAAGGGTTATGTGTCATAGAGCACGAGTTTTTCACTGCCCGTATCGACGCTGGTTGGAGTTTTCAGGTCAGCGCTAATCATGACCTATTGTTGAGCACTGTCTAAATCGATTTTGAGGACTTTCGGATGATAATAAATATAACTGAGTACTTAGGGATAAACTTAGAGGCTGAACGATGGGTTTGTCGACGTTGCGGACATGACCTAGGCGATGCGAGGGGCAACTATAAAGAGGGTCTGCTCATATATGATCGAGACCCCACTGAAATACACAAACCTTTAATTGATAGTCGGAAATATGAATACACGTTTTCTCCTGACCCTAATTGGACGGCGCTCTTAGAATATTATTGTCCAAACTGTGGGACCATGATGGAGACAGAATATACCGTCCCAGGCCACCCTCCGACTCGAGACATAGAACTTGATATTGACTCGCTGAAAATTAAGGCGGTTCAATGGGCTCGTGAGAATGGGGGGGAGATCCCCTCTCCTGAATCGCTTCAGCGTCCTCGTTTTAAAAGAAAAGTACATTCTCATGAGTGAGATGAAAATGACTAATGAGATCAAACGTATATCAGTCGATATTGGTGGAACATTCACTGATTGTTTCGTGTCTTGGGGTGCGCAGTATGTGCAAGCAAAAGCATTAACCACTCACCATAATTTGGCGCTTGGATTTAATGATGCCCTTGATATAGCAGTAAAAGAGCTAGGTGTAGATAAACTCACGCTTCTCTCCCAACTTGAATCGGTCCGTTATGCGACAACTTTGGGAACTAATGCTTTAATTGAAAGAAAAGGTCCCCGCATTGGTATGTTGACTACAGAAGGTTTTGCGAGCACGGTGCCATGCTCAAGGGGAAGAGGGCACGGCGATGGTTTATCTTATGAAGAGAAGCATGACATTCCCCGTGCGTCTCGACCAGAACCAATTGTACCAATCCCCATGATTAAAACAGTGAGTGAACGGCTCGCTTATGATGGCTCTGTATTGCTTCCATTGGACGAAGACGATGTCCGAAATAAGTTACGTGACTTAGTGGATCAGGGTGCCGAAAGTATCGTGGTTGTTCTTATCAATAGCGTGGTTAATCCTTCTAATGAGCTTCGCATCAGAGAAATATATCAGGAAGAGTATCCTGGTTATTTTCTTGGAGCTGTACCCATGCTTCTATCTCATCAGATTGTCGGTAGAAAAGGCGAATATGCTAGGGCGACTTCAACCATCATTGACGGTTTTTTACACAAAGTGATGTATCAGGGTCTAGGTACGCTAGAGTTAAATCTGCGAGCGAGTGGTTATAAGAAGCCTATGCTGATTAACCACAATTCCGGAGGAATGGCGCAATTAAATTCTACCGACGCGCTTCAAACCGTCCACTCGGGACCAGTTTCAGGTATCGCGGCATCCGAACATCTAGCGCTCAATGGCGCTTTAGGGAATGTGATTGCTACTGATATGGGTGGGACAAGTTTTGATATCGGAGTAGTAACAGAAGGAGAAGAAAAGCACTATGATTTCCAGCCTGTGATTGATCGGTGGTTAGTAAGTGTGCCCATGATTCACTTAGTAACCCTGGGCGCCGGAGGTGGCTCGATAGCTAGTTATGACAGACTTTACGATCGAGTGAAGATCGGGCCGGAAAGTGCCGGTTCTACTCCTGGCCCTGCTTGCTATGGGAGAGGTGGCGATCGTCCTACGGTTACCGATGCTGACTTGCTTCTTGGTTACCTCGATCCAAATAATTATGCAAAAGGCCGTATCAAGCTTGACGAAACAAAAGCCGAGTCGGCATTGGCCTGTGAACTAAGTGACAAACTGAATATGGACGCCATCTCAATTGCTAAGTTGGTTAAGGAAAATATCGATCAGCATATGGCTAATGGCGTCGCGACAGAGTTACGGTCTAGAGGCTACATTCCGGACGAATTCACCATGCTTGCATACGGTGGTAATGGACCGTTGCACTGCTGTGGTATTGCTAACGCTCTAGGTATCAAGAAGGTTTTAGCGCCTCCTTTCGCATCGGTATTTTCTGCGTTAGGTGCCGGAAATGTAGATCAATTACATATTCATGAGATGTCTACGTTCACAACCCTCTTTGATACAAATAAGAAGTCGCTTTTGACTACTTTTGAAGAACTCAATAGCGCGATAGACGAGCTCGAATTGCGCGGTAGAGAAGATCTGATTCGACAAGGGGTGGATATATCCAAGCTCCAATATCGTATCGAGTTTGATATGCGTTACGGTAATCAAAGGGTTGAAACACCTGTCGTGAGCCCCATACGAAGATTTAAGAGTATGTCCGATGTCCTCACTTTGATCAGCAAACTGCACGAGCGTTATGGAGAACAGTATGGCGAGGGGAGCCAGGCTGCTGAGGCCGGAGTGAGGATTAACACAATACGTGTTGCCTCATTTCTGGAGGTTGAGAAAGTAGATTTTTCACGCATTCTGCCAGTAGAAGAACGTGTTGGAGCTGTGTCGGTTGGTGAAAGAGATTGCCATTTCGTTGGGTACACTGAGCCTGTTGAAACGAGGCTTTATGACGATCAAGCGCTAAAAGTAGGTACGAGTATAGATGGACCAGCCCTAGTAACTACCGAGGCAACAACTTATTTAGTTGAGCCCGGCTGGAATTTTCATAGTAGTAATCATGGGGCCGTATGGTTTACCCGTTTAGGGTTAGGAGAGATTAAATGAGCGTTGAGAAAGGAGCTAAAAATTCTAGTGATTTGAGTCTCGAAGAAAAGGAGCTTTTAGAACAGTTCGTAGACGATAACCAATTATATTACGGTCCGGATCCAAAGATTGTGAGAAATCATAAATTAATGCCTCGTACGCAAGAAGAGGAGTGCGCGCTGGAATCTGATATTGATGCGCAACGTATCAACTTGGTCCGCGGAAGGTTGGAGTCAGCGCTTGAGGAAGGTTTTAACATGGTGGAAAAGATGGGAGTTGCTCCCGGTGCTAAGTGGGGCGACTTGGTTACGGCTATCTTTACTGCTTCAGGTGATATGGCTCAAATCGCACCAAGTGGTATCGGAGTGTTCGCCTCAGTCTGTCAGTATCCGATAAAATTCATTAATAAATATTGGACAAACGAATCCACGGTCGGTGTCAAAGACGGCGATGGTTTTATCCACAATGATTCTCGCTACGGTGGGGTTCATAATACAGACCAAAGCATGATCGTACCTGTATTTTATTCAGGGAAGCTCATCTGCTGGATTGCAACTATTATCCACGAAGGAGAAAACGGTTCAATAGAGCCAGGAGGTTTACCTTCTATCGCAGAATCTCCTTTTGATGAAGGACTGAAAATGTCACCTTTCAGGTGTGCAGAAAACTTCCAGTTAAAAAGAGATATTGTTAATTTTCTTCAAAACTCAGTGCGTGATCCAAAATTGCAGTACGCAGATATGAAGGTAAAACTGCATGCATCTCTTAGGCTTCGCGAGCGTGTTTTATCGGTTATTGAGGAGTTTGGAAAAGAAGCGCTTGTTGGTTCACTTCGGAAAACATTAGAGGATACCGAAGCGGAGGTTCGAAGACGTATCGGAGAGCTACCGGATGGAACTGTTCGAATTAATACATGGCTAGATCATAGTCTCAGAGAACCTCTCCTTGCCAAGGTGCCCATGGCGGTAACTATTGATGATGACCGTATGATTTTCGATTTTCGCGGTGCTTGCCCTGAACTAGCGAACCGCTCAATAAATACGCACATCTCTGCATTTAAAACCTGTCTTGCTACAAATATGATCCTTTATGTATGGCCTGATCTACCTGTAAACCAGGCCATTTTCAGCCCCATAGAGATGTTGACTAATCGCAACTCGCTTGTTGATCCGAGCAACGATAGTCCGAATGCTATGAGCTTATTGCCGCTATTTAGAGCGATGAGTATCCCTTCTTCACTATTCGCTAAGCTATATTTCTGTTTACCAAAACGATACACAGCGCTGACGGCGAGTCATTACAATCAGCCAGCTACGTTTATTTATGGTGGCGTCACTCAGCATGGCGAGGTTACCGGAAATTTTTGCGCTGATATCAATGGTAATGGCACGGGCGCACGAGAGGATAACGACGGAGAAAATGCTATGTCTCCTTTATTTGGCGCCGTAGCTGATACTGGTGAGCACGAGTTGGCTGAGGAAGAACTTCCTTACGTTCGCCTAGTAGGACAGCAATTAGCCAAAGATCGTATTGGATTTGGAAAGTATCGGGGTGGTCTCGGTTATGAGCAGATGGTGACCGTACGATCAAGTTCATTTTGGGGCTTTATGACAGGGCAATGTGGTTCTAAGCACCCCTCAGTGTATGGTGTTTTTGGTGGGTATGGTTGCCCAGCATATCCGTTAGCGAAAGTGAAAGGTATCAATATATTTAATGAGGTAAAAGAGAACCCGAATGCTCTTAAATTAGATATTGTTGAAATGATGAATGCCCAGGAAATACCTGATGCCGATTATATCGTCCAACAAGCCGCGATGAGTTTTGAGCCATGCGCTGAGGGAGAGATCTATATGATTTGTCAGGGCGCCGGAGGAGGGTACGGTGATGTATTGGAACGAGATCCCTTTCAGGTACTTAAGGATGTCGAAGAGAATATCCTGTCGACTGCCCTTGCCGAAGAAATCTATAAGGTCATCATTGACCCTGAGACTCTAATTCTTGACGAACCCGCATCTATTAACGCGCGCTGCGAAGAGCGAGAAAAGCGTAAGGTCCGAGGAAGACCCTATAAAGAGTTTTGTAAGGATTGGGTGCAACCCGGGCCGTCCGAAGACTTACCTTACATGGGAAGTTGGGGCGACACCGGCGAAGAAATCATCGCATCACCTCCCGGAGAAAGTCGCTACACCATGCGCGGTGATGAGATGGCAGCTGTGATGTTGTCTAATCCTAAAGATCGCCGTATTCGAGAACTAGAAAATGAAATTTGGCAGCTACGCAATAAAAACTGAGTACTCTTGCGCTGTTCTTTTATTGCGAGTTTAGAAGATGTTTTAAAATAACGAACTTCCTCTACCTCAGAATAAATGAGTCTGTCACGACGTGAAAATCCAAATGATAGAACCCACAGAGTTACAAATCTGATAGTTTGCCTAATGCTCTAAATGAACAAGAATATTTGGCTATCCTGTTATCCTACGATTACGATATGGGATACTGTGCAGACACGTGCGTTGGTAAGCCGGTTTATTGGGGGAGATATGAAAGAACGAAGTTTCAAAATGATAGAGACGAACGGCGTCACACTGCGAGTAGTTGTGGAGGGTGATGGACCTCTGGTTATTCTTCTCCATGGATGGCCACAATCGTGGTATTTATGGCGACATCAGATCGACCCACTCGTTGCTGCGGGTTATTGTGTCGCGGTTCCCGACCAAAGAGGTTACGGTGGTAGTAGTAGCCCGCCGGAAGTTTCTGAATATACTATTTTGAAGTTGACAGCCGATATTGACGGGATAAGGGAAGCCTTGGGTTATGACTCGTTTAAATTAATAGGCCACGATTGGGGATGTCTCGTTGCGTGGAATACTGCCTTGCTTTACGAATCGACTTGCTCAGCGGTGATGGGCCTATCGGTCCCATTTTGGAGAGCGGGCGATGAAACGATTAACCCGGAAGGTTTTGACGATAAGTTTTGGTACATTCGGTATTTCCAAAGTCATAGGGCGGACGATGAGCTTAATGCAGATTTAGAACGCAGCTTTCGTATCCTGTCTTATGGTTTAGGTGGTGATTCTCCAGTAGGCACATGGATGACACAGTTAGAACATCCTAGTTCGAAACGCTTGCTCGATGTATTGCCCGAACCTGAGGCTTTACCGCCCTGGATTACCCAAGAGGACTTTGACTATCAAGTAGATCAGTTTAGAAAAAATGGCTTTCGGGGGCCTACTAATTGGTATCGCAATTTGCCCAATCATAACAGTTTAACGGCTCAGTTAGAGGGTAAACCAATCACTCAGCCCGCAGCCTTTATCGCAGGATGTGACGACGATGTTTTGATGTATGATCTTAACTGGCGTGAACGATTTACTAACTCATTTGAAGATCTAAGGTTTCTTGAGCTAATTGAGGGCGCCGCCCATTGGTTGCAGGTCGAGAAGCCTGTAGAAACCACGAATTTTATTCTTAGATTCTTAGAAGAGGTAGCCTGATACCCTATTTATGGGTTTTTAGGAAATGGGTTGGCCGCGATTGCCGAAGGCTCTACTAGAAGAATAGTGCGCGTTTTACTGTCTTGAAACGACTGACCTTAGTAAGCATCTCGGATCTCCCCTTTTTCAGTTATGAACTAAATATCTATCACAACGTCGTGCGAACTTAATAGTGGCGCGAAATTTGCATCATGAGGGTAAACAAACGGATGCCTAAAGCTGATGCATATTATTTTCATGACCGATCTTGATGGTACTTTTATAGGGCACGATGATTTTTCTTTCGATGCAATTAGCGCAGAAGTTTTTGACTTAATCCGGAATGGCATCAATTTAATTCCAAACTCCAGTAAGACTGCAAACGAGATAGACGAATTATGCGTTGAGCTTGGTTTGTGTCTACCGTTTATTTGCGAAAATGGAGCCGCTCTTATTAACTCTGATTTGTTGATAGATCGATGGCCTTATGTAACGGATGAAAAAGCAAATAAGACGTTTACCCCATCTGAGTTAGCCCACGAGTGGGAACATTCTGTAGTATCTAATCATAAGAACTATTGCATCTTTTTGGAGAACTTAAGCAGTAAGGAGCATGCGGCAATTTTGGGTTTGTCGGCTGAGAAATTAGCACTAGCGTTAAATCGCGAGTACTCATCATTATTAATTTTTGAAGGATCTGAGTCTCAGTATACCGAGCTCTGCCAGGATGTTTCGCGGGCTGGACTCGCGCTTCATCGAGGAGGTCGGGTCTGTAATCTTTCAGGTGCCCACGACAAGGCGGATTATTGCAATGGCTTTAGAGCAACTGTTGGTAACCAACAAGATACAGTGATCGTCGGTTTTGGTGATAGCGATAATGATACAGCTTTACTTGAGGCCTCAGATATTGCCTGTATTATTCCGAAACCCGATGGATCAAAATTGGCACTGGCGAATCCGCCTAATAATCTTGTAATTGCAGAGCACTCGGCCCCTTTGGGTTGGTTAGATGCTGCGCGACGCGCACTTTCGATAATACATAATACTTATGGAGTATCTCATGGGTGACTTTCACCAGAATGGAGTTGTTTCCACTTTGCATGATTTTGGGACTAAATCGATTGATGACATGGAGGCAGAGTTAAAAGTTTTCTCAGGTTATAGACCGATGGAGTTAATTCTCCCGAGTCTTTATTCGGAGTTAGAGGGACCTGCACTGCAGAATATTGTGGATCAGATTAGCCAAGTAGACTACCTAAACCACGTAGTTATAGGCTTGGATAAAGCGGATCGTGGTCAGTACGAGAGAGCTTTTTCGTTTTTCACACAGCTTAATAAGCCCTTTTCACTTCTCTGGAATGACGGACCTAGGCTCAAGGCTATTCAAGCCGAATTAGATGCAAAGGGCTTAGGCCTCATTCCGGCTGGAAAGGGGCGCAATGTTTGGTTTTGCATCGGTTTGGTGCATGCGCGCGCAAAAGCGGGCGCTGTCGCTTTACACGATTGTGATATTTTAACTTATGAGAGGAGCTTGCTCGCGAGACTTTTTTACCCGATTGCTAATCCAAATTTTCAGTTCGAATTCTGTAAAGGTTACTATTCGCGCGTCGCCACCTCAAAAATGAACGGTCGTGTGGCTCGACTATTGGTTACACCTTTATTGATGGCTCTAGAGCGTGTTTTAGGGCCGAACGACTATCTCGATTTTATGAAAAGTTTTCGTTACATCTTAGCGGGCGAATTTTCTTTTCAAAGATCGTTGATCCCGGAATTGCGAATTCCGTCTGATTGGGGTTTAGAGGTTGGGATCTTGTCTGAAATGCAAAGAAATCAAGCGAGTAGTAGGATCTGCCAGGTCGACATTGCCGATAAATATGACCATAAGCACCAAGAATTGTCAGAGAGTGATAGACGGGCCGGGTTATCCCGTATGTCGGTTGATATCACCAAAGTGCTGATAAGGAAACTCGCTACTCAAGGTAATTCTTTTGGTGCAGAGACCTTCCGTACGATAAAAGCGACTTACTATCGTATGGCTTTAGATATGGTGCGATTTTATCAGACTGACGCTGAAATGAATGGCTTGTCTTATGATATCGATTTCGAGGAGCGGGCGGTCGAACTGTTTTGCGAAAATATCATGATCGCGGGAGACGCCTTTAGTTCTGCACCCATGGAGACTCCTTTTATACCATCTTGGACCCGCGTCTTGTCCGCAATCCCCGATCTCGCATTTCGGCTTCGCAAAGCAGTTGAAGAAGATAATCAGGAGCAGCGATGACTGACTCGGGTATTGTAGGCGACATCTATCATAGGCTTGAGTATATATATACATATCGCGAGCCTGAGACATTGATGCATCTTGCCGAGAGGCTAGCGCAGCGAGTCGGCGGAGGGCCATCTAATCGTCGTGAAAGCCATCAATCAAAATGGACAGAAAAGACGTGTCTTCTCATTACTTATGCCGACAGTATAAAAGCTGAAGGGAAAAGTCCGCTTGGCTCACTTTCAGAATTTGTTAGTGAGTACATCGAAGACGAGATAAATACAATTCATATTCTTCCATTTTATCCGTCATCCAGCGACGATGGCTTTTCAGTGATTGACCATACAGTCGTCCACGATAAATTTGGAGATTGGAGCCAAATTGCGAGCTTATCCAAGAATAAAGTAATTATGGCTGATGTGGTTTTAAATCATGGATCTCGCGAAAGTGCGTGGTTCAATCAATTTTTAGTGGGGGAAAAACCAGGAGCCGACTACTTTTTCTCGCCGGATGAAAACTTCGATCTCTCTAAAGTTGTCCGGCCTAGGGATCACTCGGTATTGAGCTCGGTAAATACATCAGGGGGGAAGAGGCTTCTCTGGTGTACATTCAGTGAAGATCAAATTGATTTTGACTTTTCAAATCCAGATGTTTTGGAGCAATTCATAGGGATAATTTTAGGCATTGTAGACCAAGGGATCCGGATACTACGCCTCGATGCTGTGGGCTATCTATGGAAGTGCGATGGTTCTTCGTGCCTCAACTTACCTGAAACTCATGCCATCATAAAACTAATCAGATTTATTACAGACTTATATGATGCCGATATCACACTTGTTAGCGAGACAAATCTCCCGAATCATGAGAATTTAAGTTATTTCGGAAACGGAAATGAAGCACATTGGATTTATAATTTTTCGCTACCACCATTGATTTTAAATAGTCTTTTATTTGCCGACTCCGAAGCATTAAGAAGTTGGAGTATGAGTATGCCTCCCGCACTCGAGGGTACCAGTTATCTTAACTTCTTATCTTCCCATGATGGTTTTGGTATGCGACCGACGGAAGGCATATTGACCGAGTCCCAGAGGTCACTCTTGCTTAATCGCCTCGAAGCTAATGGCAGCTTATTCACATGGAGGCATGTTAGTACCGAGAGAAAGTCGATATATGAGGCAAATATTACGCTTTTTAGTGCTCTTGAAAAGACGGATGATGATCCGACTGGCATATACCAGATTGAACGATTTATTGCGGCGCATACCATATTGTTCTGTTTAGAAGGCGTTCCGGCGTTGTACATCAACAATTTGTTTGGTTCTAGAAACGATACCTCGGGGGCAAAGAAATCAGGTATCAACAGAAGGATAAATCGTGAAAAGTTTTCGATGGAATGGGTAAGAAATTGTTTTGAAGACTTGGGCTCGAAGGAAAGTCTGCTTTTTTCTGAACTCAAAAGACTATTGAAACTACGAGCTCAACAGGCTGCCTTTCATCCGAATGCTACGCAGTTTACGCTTCAGCTAGGCAGCCATCTATTTGGAGTTTGGCGTCAAAGTAGCGATCGAAAGCAAAGTATTTTCGCGATCACCAACTTGTTGTCGGATGACGTGATACTCGACCTTTCTGAGATCAACCTCATTAATACTGAGTCATGGATGGATTTAATACAGAATAAGAAGTTCGAAATAGGAAAGCGTAGGTTGAGACTTGAGGCCTACCAATCAGTATGGATTACGAATAATGCCTAATTTAGACAGACTTCACCTTAGACTTTTAAGAGCTTGTTTGTTGCGCTTTATTTTGGAAGTAATTCCATACCCCATAAATACTAATAGCTATCCAGCAAACTTCTATTATTAACGCCGACAAGTTGAAGTCGAATAGCAGGGTTAATCCTATCAAAAGTGAGCCGAGCAGATTTAATATAGAATATTCTAAATCAAAACTAGTCCATCGGGATGTCTGGAGTTGAAAGTATGCAATTAAGCACAGGATAACGCCAAACGTCCCAACAAAATCGTACCAATGAATTGTCATCCGCGCATCACTCCATAATCACTTGAAAACGT
>CALJHG010000065.1 GCA_938075585.1 uncultured Gammaproteobacteria bacterium
TCAGGATTTTATAGGTGGTACGGAGCATCTGATCGCACACAATATGCCATTTGATCGCGGCGTTTTCACTAGTTGCTGCGATTACTACGGATTAACAATCCCTGAGAAACAGTGGTGTTGTACTGTACAAATAGGGCGTCAGACTTGGCCAAAACCCGCTGTCGTAAATGACCATAAACTTAATACATTGTGCCGATATTTTAGCATTGATCTTAATCATCATGAGGCTCTGTCAGATACCAATGCGGTGGTGGAACTCGTTATCCAAGCTCAGCGCGATGGATGGGAACCTCCTTGGTTAAATTCGTAGGCTGATGACACCAGTTTTACAGAGAAGTTTCTGTTCATAGCGATACTTTGTTTATCAGTATTCTTTTCATATCTTAGTCTCACCTTCGATGAATTTTTTCTGCTGTAGCGCGATGAATGTGGCGTGTAAATTTTTAACTTGGAAAAATAGGATGAGAATGAAGATGGTAGTTAGGTAAAACGAATAGCCAGCGATAAAGTTGTAGGCGGCATGCACGCACATTGGCACCAATAACGCTTTAATATAATTTTGTCCCACATGATAGAAGTTAGCCATACCAAAGTAGAAACCCATAATGACACCACACATGGCGTGTAAAGGTATTGCTGAGAAGGCCCTTAATACAGCGATCTCCTGTCCGTGTTCGATGAAACGGATAACGTAGTGATAATTCTCTAAGGTGGCAAAGCCTAATGAAACTAGTACACCATAGACAATTCCATCCATCGCTTCGTCGAAGTAGTCTTGTTTTCTTACATAAAATAGCAGTACTAGATATTTTAACGACTCTTCTGTCACGCCAGCCAAATAGGCCCGATTACTTCCCTCAGGAATAACCATACTGTTCAGAATTCCCGCGAAGAAGGTGATACCGATCCCCAGGCAAAAAACTTTGATCACAGCATCAATAGGCTCAGGAAATTTGTCCGCTCGAATGATGTACGCGAGTATCAGAAGTGGCGGAGCGAAAGTAAGAATGATTAATGTTGTGCTCATGTCTATAACAATCCCACACAACTCATGTACTGTTCAATCCTTTCAGGATTATTTTTATAGCGATAGATTCGCGTGCTAGATCAATGATAGAGTCGTTGTTGAGCACGGTTTGTGGGACTGCGGAATATGGCTTCTCAGAATAATAAGAAGAAAATGCATTTCACGCTATTTACTTTCCCGCCTTTTGTGCACCATTACCCTGATGGTTGGCGAACATGAAAGGCTATGGAACCCTCTCTATGTTTAGTTATATTAGGGCTTTATCGATTTTGACAATCAAGCGAGAAGAAGTTGAGCAATCAGTTTTATAGATACGAAATAATAAGGAGCAGATCTTTACTTTCAGGATTGATGTTAGTAGTGGGATCCGTTTTTGCGTTGCCAGATTGTCCTGATAATAGTGCATTACATAACTGTTCAGCTTCCGTTGAGCTTGATAGCGGAAGCCAATATGTCGGCGACTTTGTTAATGGCCTTTACGAGGGGCAGGGTGAGTATACGTACAGCGATGGTGAAGGGTACGTTGGAGCATTTCTGGAGGGTAAGTTCCACGGTCAGGGAGTTTACAGTTACGTGAATGGCGACAAATATGTGGGAGAGTTTAAGCTTGGCAAAAAGAGTGGTCGCGGCGTATACACTCGCGCTGATGGGTCCGTTGAAAGAGGTGTATTTTTAGATGGAAGGCTCATTTATGAGTCGGAGCGAAAATAGCTAACTGAAATTTTTAAGGGGAGAGAACAATATCTGGAGTTGCTAATAACCGTCAGGAGGAGATTATAGTGTTTCACACTTTGGTATTTGAAAGCGGTGAGATGAATGTCGCGTTTGCTCGAATTAAAATCGAGTCCTACTAAAAACAACAAATAAGACGACTTGCTTTTTGCGCCTGCACCCAGTGCTATCGCAAATTTACACAAGTGGCAGTTTGAATATGCAGAGTTTAAAGATGAAGTAGCTGAATTTTTTTGGGGGACAGGAAGTAGGGCTTCCGGTATCTAGCGTATAAACCGGAAATATTTTTGTCTCAGGTTTTTAGCCGACTGATCGAGAAAATTGCCTAGGAGCACTTAACGTATGGGAAAGCTATGAGATCTTTATAGACAGATGAGTAGAGATACCGTGCCAGAGATCATACAACCTCTGTTAGTGGACGGTGTGATGGCGCAGTCTGATATTTGTGAGTAGCACCAAGACTCAAGAGTCGGAGGTTGGCCAATTTCGTAAAAATGAGATTTTGAGAACGCCAAAGGAGCATTGATGGCTAAAGACTATTTTTCACAGCAGTCTCATTCCTATCTGAAATACAGACCTACTTATCCTTCCGAGCTTTTTCAGTATTTGTCGAAGTATTTGAAATCAGGCGAACTGGTTTGGGATTGTGCGACTGGCAATGGACAGGCTGCTCTATGTTTTGATGAGCGTTTCAATGTTATAGCTACCGATCAAAGTATGGAGCAGCTGAAAAATCGATCGCCCTCGACTGGGGTGCAATTCTCTCAGGCGTTAGCGGAAAGAGCCCCTATAAAAGATAAAAGCGTCTCTTTGATTACTGTAGCGCAAGCGCTTCATTGGTTTGATTTTGAAGGGTTCTATCGAGAGGTTTCCCGCGTATTAAAGCCAGGAGGCGTGATCTCGGCATGGACGTATAGCTTCTTGTCAGCGTCTCCGCAATTAGGAATTATGATTGACGAATGTGTTCGAAGATTTTATTACGATGTTATAGGTCCTTACTGGCCGGAAGAGCGGCGTTGGGTCGATGAATTTTATGCCACTATCCCTTTTCCGTTTCAGCAGATAAAGACTCCTTCGTTTTATATCGACTTGTCGTGGGATCTGGAAGATCTAATAGGCTATGTCAGCTCGTGGTCTGCGGTATCAGAGTACAAAAAAGTAATTGGCAACGATCCAGTACCACAGCTTCTAGAGGAGCTACTAGATGTCTGGGGTGATCAGAAGGTTCGACGGGAGATGCGTTGGAAGCTCGGTCTTCGCGTTGGCAGGCAGCCTCTATAGTTCCAGAAGAATCTGTTTAGACTAAGTATCTAAAGGTCAAGTTTATCCTTTGGTCGCCTATGTTTTTCCGTTTAGGTATTTGATGTAACCAAAAGCGTTGGGTTGGATGCTTCATCAGGAGCAAACTCCCGTTATCTAGTTCGATAGTAATTGTGTTGCCGTGACCGTCCTTTCTTTTGAGCTGAAAATCACGCGATTCGCCAAAGGACAGCGATCCAATAGTTATAGAGCGTCCCAGCGAGGGCTCATCGTCAGCGTGCCAGGAGACGGAGTCGTTGCCGTCGCGATAGAGGTTCACTAGTACACTATTGAACTCGCACCCTGTGGCGCTTTCAACCAAGTTATTAAGTTCAGTGATTAAATTAGTATAGGGATGTGCCGCAACTTTGATACCCGAATAGAAATAACTTTGAAGAGTTTTTGAATACCAGGCCGCTAATCTTGGCACAGGTACAACTTTCCCCATGTAATTTATTTTGTCTTGTTTCCAGGGAGTATGTGCCCTTAGGCTGCGACATATCAAATCGGCACGCTCTGGTGTAAGAATGTTGCGAAATAAGATTGCGCTACTTTCTTTGAGATGAATTTCTATAGGTGTGTCTGCGAAAAGGTCTTGCATTTTGGCATTTTAATTCTTAGATGAGCTAAGTATGATCATGTTTTGGTGAGATATTAAAGTTTTACAAGCTCGATTGAACTATAATAACTCACGCAACTGGTATAAACATAGCGCATAACTCTCCTACCAACGTGAGGCTAAGTGTTGTTGGAGGAGGCTAATTTTTACCGCGTGAAATGAATAACTACTGTCACACTGGTGATTACTATTTGATGGAGACGTACATGATTCCCGCACGCTTTGAATCTCTTTTATTTAGCTTTCTTTTATCTGTGTTCATGTCCTGTCTTTCTACTTTCGTCGCGATCTATACAGCAGTTGGTGTGTCTCAGGGCTTTCTGTCACTTTGGATGAGCGCTTGGGGGAATAGCTGGGCGGTTAGTTTCCCGATTCTGCTATTGATAACGCCTTATGTCAGGCGGCTGACCGCTCGATTGATTGCTCAGCCTATTTCGTAGGTCGACTGGACTGTTGTAATTTGCGTTTTTTGTTAGCGTCATAATATAATTATTATTTTAATTAAGTTTATTATCTATCTATCTGATTTAATTTATTTTTTTTATTTAACGTTATTTAATGATATGTTGTATCATTCGAAGTTGATATGATGTAATATATCATTTTTCAGACGTTCTAGAAATTGGCAGTTTGTCACTCTAGATTTGTTCATCTATTTTTATCAGGAGATTAAAGTTGAAGAAGTTGTCTTTTTTGCTGAGTTTATTTTTGCTCGGAGGGAGCTTTACCGCAAATGCCGGCGCGACTGGTGATGTTGAAGCACTACGTGCGGAAATTGCTGCGATGAAAGCCGCGCACGAAGAACGTATTATGATGCTCGAGGCAAAGCTCGAGGAGGTTATAGTAGCTAAAGCCGCTGTAACAACCCAAGCTGCTGCTTCTGACAATGAGGTTGCTTTGACTTATGCGCCCAAGCGACCCGCTACTAACGCGCGACGAGTTAAGAAGAACATGTTTAATCCGTCAATTGGTTTAGTATTCAATGGAGTATACACTCAGCATGAAACTGCCGAAGGTGAGATTGCAGGATTTGCTGTTGGTCACGAAGGTGAACGCGGCGGAGAAGGGTTTGCCATCGACCATACTGAGTTAAACTTTTCATCTACCATTGATGATAAATTCTTTGGAAGCATGACCGCAGCAATAGTGAAGCACGAAGGTAAGACGGAAGTCGAGCTAGAAGAAGCTTTTATTCAAACTTTGCCAGGCCTTGGTCTTCCTACGGGGGCTACTCTAAAAGCGGGTCGATTCTTGGCTACTATCGGTTATCTGAATGAGCATCACGAACACACAGATGACTTTACCGACCGACCTTTGCCTTATAGGGTATTCTTAGACGGTACTTATAACGATGACGGTATTCAAGCATCGTATGTTCTCCCAACTGATTTTTATGCAGAAATTGGTGGTGGAATGTTCCGAGGAGATGATTATCCATTCGGTGGCAGTGACGGTGAAGGTATTGATGCTTGGTCTGCTTTTGCCCGAGTCGGTGGTGATATTGGTGAGAAGCAAAGCTGGAGATTGGGTGGTTCCGTTTTATCTGGGAAGTCTACAACGGGTCGTGAAAGCAATCACGAAAAAGTAAGTTTCCTCGGAGAAACCGACTTATACATAGCAGATGCGCGGTATACATGGGCGCCTACTGGCAATTCGACTAATCAAGAGTTTGCGTTACAGGGTGAGTTCTTCTGGAAAACTGAAGATGGCTTGTATTCCGACACAGAAACTAGTGCGTCGAACGTACTGATGGATGATAGTTCTCAAGGTTGGTATCTGCAGGGGACGTATAAGTTTGCGCGTAACTGGCGTTTTGGCGCTCGTTATAGTGAACTAGATGCGGCTAACGTGCCCACTGGATTGATTGGCAGCCATCTTGATGGTGAGGGGTACGATCCTAAAGCATATTCTGCAATGTTTGACTGGACGAATAGTGAGTTCAGTCGTGTTAGATTCCAATACAACAGAGAAGAGTTAGCTAAAGGCCAGAACGATGATCAGTTCATGCTTCAATACATCATGAGTATTGGTGCCCATGCTGCTCATAAATACTAATGAGAAAATTTCTTAGTAAAACTCTACTTGCTATGAGCGCAGCATTTTTATGCTGCGCTTCTTTTAGTGCCACTGCTGCATTGCAGGTTTTTGCCTGCGAACCTGAGTGGGCATCTTTAGCATCTGAGATTGGTGGGGATAAAGTGAAAACATTCTCGGCGACTCACGCAAGGCAAGATCCTCATTACATTAAAGCCCGTCCAAGTTTGATGTCCAAAGTTAGGAAAGCGGATCTGATTGTATGTTCCGGAGCTGACTTGGAAATCGGCTGGTTACCGCTACTATTGGAAAGAGCCGGTGCTGGTGTTCAACGTGGGATGGTTGGAAATTTGATGGCATATGAATATGTGCCGCTGATAGAAATTCCCACCTCTATCGATCGAAGCTTGGGAGATATTCATCCTGATGGCAATCCACACATTCATCTTAATCCCAGAAACTTAATTCTTGTTGGAAAAGAACTTGCAAATCGACTAGCATCTATCGATGAGGTCAACGCGGTATTCTATGAAACTAGATATGGCCAGTTTGAAGCTAAAATGAATCAAGCAATTGAGGGTTGGCTGAGTGATGGGAAAGAGCTGAAGGGCATGCAAGTAATAACCAAGCATAAATCGCTTTCTTATTTAATAGATTTCTTTGGATTAGAAGAAGTGTCGAGTCTCGAGCCTAGACCAGGTCTGCCACCAACTTCATCGCATCTTGCTCGGGTATTAGAGTCGGTTAGCTCGATGAATGCACGGGCGATCGTACGCGCTCCTTATGAGTCGGATAGAGGCGTGGACTGGATTGTTTCAAAGGCGAACATCAAGAACTTGGTCGTGCCCTACACCGTTAATGGGGACGACGAGAGTGGCGATTTATTTTCTCTTTTTGACAGATCGCTAGCTATTCTTAAAAGTGCTTTATAGCGAACTCTGGAATATCGTGGGGCCTGCGCTTTTTGCATGCCTCATGATTGCATTGACACATGCGCCTCTTGGTATTGAAGTTGTCAAGCGAGGAATCATATTCATTGACTTAGCGATTGCTCAGATCGCTGGCTTGGGAATAATCGTATCGAGTATACTATTTGACGAGCCTTCCGCATTAGTAGTCCAAAGCGTAGCATTGCTTCTGGCTGTTATAGCCGGTAGCTTTTTTCATAAAATGGAGTCTGTAGCCAAGGATAATTTAGAGGCAATCATTGGAGTCTCGTTCGTTCTGGCTGCATCGGTTATCTTGTTAGTTCTTGCCGGCAGTACCCATGGAGGTGAGGATCTGACTCACTTGCTTGGAGGACAGGTTTTATTTGTGACTTGGGATCATGTTGTGGGTCATGGTCTCATCTATGTTTCGATTTTGGTTATTTGGTTTTCCTACCCTAAAGTTCGTTCAGGGCTTAGTTTTTATCTCATTTTTGCACTTGCTTTAACCTCTTCGGTTCAGCTGGTAGGCGTTTATCTTGTCTTTTCAAGTTTGATATTGCCTGCTTTGGCGGCATTCAATACTACACGTCCGCATCTTATAGCATGGGCCTGTGGGATCTTCTCGGTTATGATTGGCATGCTAGTCTCGATAGTGCTTGATTATCCTTCCGGTCCCGTCATGGTGGTAAGCTTTGTTTTAGTTACGGTAGGTTATGTTACTGGAAGAAAAATTTTAGCCAGTCGTAGAATAATTTAGATTTTTAGTGTGGATCAGATTAGTAGGTAAGAAATTCGATCTTTGAGTCTTAAAGTGCTGCCAACTGTAATTTTGCTCGTTTTTAATTTTGGTGTGTTGTACGCTTAGCGAATGCAGCAAGATAATAAAAACTATGTGTTCTATGATCTTGAAACCAGTGGTCTTAGCAAACAATTTGATCAAATACTCCAATTTGGTGCTATTTTAACTGACAGTGAACTTAAGGAAATCGATAGACTCGAGGTTCGATGCCGTCTCCAAACACATATTATCCCATCACCTCGTGCACTGCAGGTCACACGGGTATCGCCTGCAAGCTTGGTTGATGAACGGTTACCAACTCATTACCAAGCAATACACACCATCTATAAGAAACTATCTTCCTGGTCACCGGCGATATTTTTCGGCTATAACTCGATAAGTTTTGATGAGGAATTTCTGCGCCAAGCTTTTTATCAAACGTTGCATCCATGCTATTTGACCAACACAAATGGTAATAGTAGGGGGGACATTCTACGACTAATGCATGCGGTCCATATTCTTGCTCCAGATACAATATCCCCAGTTTATGATGACAAAGGTCGAGCTAGATTCATGCTTGATCAGTTAGCGCCAAACAATGGATTTCCGCATAAACAGGCGCACGACGCTATGGCAGATGTGGAGGCAACTATCTACTTGGCAAAACAGGTTCTAGATGAAGCACCCCATGTTTGGGACATGCTGCTTGCGACCGGCGATAAGAAAGGTGTGCAGGATATGTTGTCATCGCAAGAAGTGCTCGTCCTTTGTGGCGGGAGCCAAGGGGGTACAATGTCTGGCAATGTGATCACCTCGTGCGCAATTAACCCTCTCATGCAAAATCAACACGGCGTCTTCGATCTTAATGATGATCCGGAGAAGTTTTTTGAATTAGATACTGAGAGTTTGCGAGCTCTGATGAGTAGCAAAAAATCTCCGATTCGAAAAGTCTACACGAACAGGCAACCGATCTTAGTACCAATGGATGATACACCTGAGCATCTTTTACCGAGCGACATGTCGCCAGAAGATCTCACGGCAAAAGCTCGACAGATTCGCAAAAATACTGATTTTCGACTGAGAGTTTCTGAGGCGATGGTTGACGAATCTAATTCAGAAGAAGAAACCTTAGATGAAGTCGAACTTCAAATCTACGAGGGGTTTGCGAATCGCGCTGATTCCTCGTTGATGGAGAAATTCCATAAGGGATCGGGTCAGAATAAGATTGAAGTGGTGCGCAGCTTAGCCGATTTAAGAATGAAACGCCTAGCACAGCGGCTTTTGTATTTCGAGTATCCAGAATTGCTTTCGGACAAAGTTAAAAATGCTATGAAGGATAAGATCCAAGAACGACTTTCACTTTCTGAAGAAGTACCCTGGAGAACGATAGATAAAGCTAGGGCTGAGTTAGAACATTTAAAGGAGTCTATGAAAGGTTCCGAGGGTGAGAAATTTGTGCAAGATTATGAAAGCTTGATCAGTTCTTGGGAAGAATAAATTTAATAGTTGAGCAAGGGAGTTAAATATGTCAGGTGAAAACAGTAAATCAATTACGCCTAGTTTACCGGGACTTTTGGGTGGTAAAAGCAAGGTCTTACGCGAGGACAACCGGGTAGACCCTCGAATTGTTAGAGCTCTCGAACCATTTGGGTTGGACGGGGCTCAGCCAACTTCCACAATAGATCACTCCTCTAGTCTAGATGAGCAGCTGCTTTTCAGTTCAGAGACAGAGAGTTTTTTTCATCAAATTGATGAGTCCGTTACCAATAACGTAGTTCCAATTGAGGGGATTGAGCGCTCGACCGAAGTCATTCAAGGGCCT
>CALJHG010000066.1 GCA_938075585.1 uncultured Gammaproteobacteria bacterium
TGCGGAGAGTTATAGAATATTAGATTATACAGAATTCAAAGAGGAAGGTGGGCTTGTACTCTTGCCGCCTATGGAAAGACTGCCATTCATAAATGTACTAGAAGGCGATCCAATCTACTCGCGAAGATTCGATGTTGAGAATTTTGGTACGAGAACAATGATAGGCGTTTTGGAATGTACACCGAGGAAATTTGAGTACACTTATCCGGACGACGAGATTTGCACGCTGTTGCACGAGAAAATCCAACTAATCTGCGAGGATGGTAAAGTACACAACTCGCTATCATCTAACATTTAATTACTCTCCCCAAGTAAAATATTTAAATAACCAACGAAACCTGCTGATGAAATTTGTTCCAACTATAAATCAATCTAGCATAGTTTTGTTATTCCACCACGCCATGTCTGAGTAAGCTCTGAGATCTAATTCGTGAGTCCAAGCCGAACGATGTTGCTGGGCTAAATGGAAATACGTATCAGAAATTTTTTCTGGCAAAAGTAAACCGTCGTGCTCTAAACCCTGTGTCTGCCTTAGTTTCTGAAATTCTTCAGGTCCTAACATCTTGCCTAGAGTATCCGGAGCATCTACAGCTCCATCAATTAGAATATGCGCGACGTGAATCCCTTTTGAAGAAAATTCTGCATTCAATGTTTGGCACAGCATTCTTCTACCACCCATAGCAGCAGCATGCGAATGTTGTCCACTATTACCTCGAACAGCCGCAGTAGCTGACGTCACCAACAGAGTACCCTTCCCCCTTTCTTCCATCAACGGGAATAAAGTCGATGCCAAACGAAATAGTCCAAAAGTACCCAATTTCCAACCCATCTCAAACTGTTTATAGCTAAGATCTGACAATGGTACACTGCCAATTTGCGCACCCAAGTTATAAATCACTGTATCAATCGGTCCAATCTTCGACTCGATATGCGTCACGCGGTCTTCAATAGCGTTAGGTTCTACCGCGTTTAATATAAAACCGGTTGCCAACCCACCATTATTCCGTATCGAGGTCACCATCTCCTCAAGACCTTGCCCATCACTTCTGCGACAAAGACACGCGTGATAGCCTTCTCTCGCAAATCGTCTCGCTACATTACCACCGATTCCGGCGCCGGCGCCAATAACTAAACAAACTGGCTTCATATTCGTGTTCCTCAAATATTCACATACTTTACTAAACTACTATTTCACAACGTATTATTTCAGACAAACATATTTCAAAATTTCTACTACTTTAGCTGGTGTCGATGCCCAAGCCATAGACGCGGCGTCTACTTCTTTTAATGGATGGATTATATTGTCTTCATGCAATGTAATATAACTTTTACCTAATGCTGCGCAGTAACCTGCTTCAAAAGCAGCGTTCCATTGTTTATATTTATCACCGAAACGGATGACTGCGATATCACACTCTTCTAGTAATTTTCTTGTACGTATTCCGTTTACTCGAGATGATTTATGATCTCTCCAAAACTGATCTACTTCTTTGCCTAAGACATCGCCCGCTGAATCACTGGCCTCGTGATCGGTAACAGCACTTGTGAAAAATATCGGCAAACCCAAACCTTCTGACTCCATAATGATCTGAGTTCTCCAATCAGTATGGATCTCTCCCGCCAAATAAACATTCCACTGCATTTCGATCTCCCTGTACTCATATGTTAAATTTTTGCACCGACATCGCTCTTATATGTTATTCCATGTCGTTACAAAACTTTCATTACAAATCACATTTTTAAATTATTAAATGACCTATCTATCGGAATCGTTTCGCCTATTT
This sequence comes from uncultured Gammaproteobacteria bacterium, assembly GCA_938075585.1. Taxonomy (GTDB): domain Bacteria; phylum Pseudomonadota; class Gammaproteobacteria; genus UBA4457. Next base: position 1,785 of record CALJHG010000066.1, read on the forward strand.
TCAAGACACTAGCCATAGGACCCGCTGCTGACACAAAGCGGTCCCTCGGTTCATAAAAAGGCTCGAAAGAAAGCTTAAAAGTGCCCCAGTGCATCGGGATCATTTTCTTACAGCCAACCTGTTTGCCTACTTCAAATCCTTCTTCAGGATCCATGTGAGCACCTCTCATAAACTCCCTAGGATCATAAGCACCTATACTCATTAAGCCAATGTCGCAACCGCCATGTTTTTCTGACATATGGGACCCTATATCTTTGAATACCTGCTCGTGAGTTCCCGTATCACCTGTATGGAAAATAGACACGCCTCCTAGGCTAAATCCATATGACATCCATAAAGATTTATTCACGTCAAATGGTGTTCTATTAGACCAATGAATCGCTGGATAAGCTGTAACACTCAAGTCTCCAACCTCGATATTATCGTACCAATCAACTTCATAGACTTTTCCATAGTTACGTTTAGTGAAGTACTTTCCTAGACCGAGCGGCACAATGACCGTAATGCCACTTTTATTTGGCAAGAGGTCTAACGTCTTTGTGTCAAGGTGATCATAGTGAGCATGGGATACAATCACCACATCTATTTGGGGTAAGTCCGAGATTTCTAGCCCTAGCGAAACTTTTCTACGAGGCCCTGCAAAGGAAAAAGGAGAAACCCGCCGCGAGAAGACAGGATCCGTCAATATGTTCATGCCATCCAAACTAACTAAGAATGTTGAATGGCCAACCCAAGTAATAGAATCACGGCCAGCAAAAGAATTCAATAATAGTGAGGCTCCAGCATTATCTATTACATGATCTGAGAGATCCTTGGGTACTCGATCAACTAATCCTCTCCAGACGAATTTGCGAAAAAAATTCACCCTCTGAAAGGTCGAGACGCTTCGTATGTAACTATTTTCTGGATTTATAAATCCGCTAGCCACATGGTGATAGGGGCGTAAACTACTAGCTTCATCATTTGAAAAAATCGAGCTAGAAAATAGAAGTAATGCGGAAAGCACGATAGACCCTAACGCGCCGCGTCGACTTATTCGAACCATTAAAAACATGAGGGTGATAGCTTCGAGCCTAACTACGTTCGCTCACTATACTTCAGTCAAGTTCGGTTGGGCCAATTCGAACTCACTGTGCAACGTGCGCAAACCTAGTTCGGAGTACTTCTGATCAACTACAATAGAAATTTTTATTTCAGATGTAGATATCATCAAGATATTTATGTTTTCTGCAGACAGTGCGCGAAACATTCGACTAGCTATTCCAGCATGTGAGCGCATACCCACACCAACGATTGAAATCTTGACAATATTACGGTCGCCTCGGACGTCCCGAGCACTCAGACCCTCCGCCACTTCGCGTAAAATTTTTAAAGTTATATCAAAGTCTTCACGATTAACTGTGAACGTGAAGTCGGTCGCGCCATCCGCACCACTATTCTGCACGATCATGTCGACTTCAATATTTGCGTCAGCAACTGGTCCGAGAATGGTACCTGCCACACCAGGCCTATCCGGCACACCAACCACCATAACTTGAGCCTCATCTCTGTTCAGCGTTACACCTGAAATAACCGCCTGCTCCATGATATTCTCCTCTGTTGTAATTAGAGTCCCGCTTCCTTCCTCAAAAGATGAAAGTACTCGCAACCTAACATCATACTTACTCGCGAACTCGACCGCTCTTATCTGGAGCACCTTCGCACCCAAACTTGCCATCTCTAACATCTCTTCGTAAGTAACCTCGGGCAGCCGTCGAGCCTCTGGGACAATTCTAGGATCAGTCGTATACACACCATCTACGTCGGTGAAAATTTGACACTCGTCTGCCGCTAAAACCGCAGCTAAAGCTACCGCAGTTGTATCAGAACCTCCCCGGCCAAGGGTGGTTATGTGATTTTCCGAATCCACTCCTTGGAACCCAGCGACTACGGCAACCTTCCCATCTTCCAAACTCTTATTTAGACGATCTTTATCGATGTCTATTATCCGAGCCTTATTGTACGCACTATCAGTCAATATTTTAATTTGAGCACCGGTATAAGAGATCGCGTTGATACCGAGAGCTTCTAAGGCCATACACATTAAAGATATAGTAACTTGCTCTCCTGTGGAAAGAAGAACATCTAACTCACGCCCTCTTGGGTCATCTTCGAGTGATCTAGCTAGATCCAGCAAACGGTCAGTTTCTCCTCCCATCGCGGAAAGTACGACGACTATTCGTTCACCTGCTTTGTGAGCCAGGGCCACTTTCTCGGCTACTTTCTGGATACAATCAATATTAGCTACTGATGATCCGCCAAATTTTTTAACTATTGTCTTCATTAATTTTTATCTATTCTATGGATTAAAAGTTTAACGCCGACACTAAATGCATCACAACCTGACACTATTATGTTTTAAGTCGTTTTATTCTCTACCCACGAAAAAACAGAAGATAAAGCTTCCGGTAATTTCTCAATATTAGTGCCTCCGGCTTGGGCCATATCAGGGCGTCCACCACCTTTACCACCCACTTGCTCAGCAACAAAGTTGACCAGTTCCCCAGCCTTCATAACTTTAGTCAGACTTTTGCTCACACCAGCAATTAGTTTTATATTGTCTCCCTCTACGGAGCCTAAAACAATAACCGCATCAGCAAAACGACTTTTTAAGTCATCACAAGCTATCCTCAACGCATCAATATCAGCGTCGCCTAGAATTTCTGATACCACGGTGACTTTGTTCACAGTCACTGCATTTTCTTTCAGATCCTGTCCCGACTTGCCGGAAAGCTTATGTTTCAGCTCTTGCGTCTCTTTTTCTAAAGATCGGTTACGTGAAATGATCTGCTCTACTTTTTTTTCTAGATTACTTTCGTTACTTTTTAACAACGTAGACAGTTGGCTGATCCTGCGATCTAGCTGAGTTAAATGCTCTATAGCTATATCGCCAGTCACTGCCTCTATTCGACGCACCCCTGACGCTACTCCGCTTTCAGAAACTATTTTAAAAACACCGATGTCTCCAGTACGTGACGCGTGAGTACCACCACACAACTCTATCGAAAATTCAGACATTGTCAGCACTCGTACCTCATCTCCATACTTTTCACCAAATAGCGCAATGGCCCCAGACTCAATCGCGGCATCATAGGTCATTAGGTTAGACCTAATCTCAAAATTACCTCTGATCTTTTCATTTACTAGCAATTCGACATCACGCACGTCAGCACCGTCCAAGCCGTGACCATGAGAGAAATCGAATCGCAACTTATTTTCGTCAACAAGTGAGCCTTTTTGCTCAACATGTTTTCCTAATAACTCACGCAGTGCTGCATGTAGTAAATGCGTAGCCGAGTGATTTAAGCGAATCGCTTGACGTCTCTCAATGTCAATCAAGGCATCAACCGTATCTCCCACAGACAGACTCCCTTTCCGCATAGACCCGTAATGTAAAAACAAGCCACCCCTCTTTCGCGTTTCTACAACTTCGAAAGTAGCATCCTTCAACATGATTAGGCCGGTGTCTCCGACTTGCCCGCCAGACTCCGCATAAAACGGTGTTGAATCTAGTATGACAACACCGTATTCACCGGCTTCCAATACGCCTTCTGAAGTAGTTCCAGTAAATAATCCTTTTACCTCCGAGCGAGCCACATTCTTCTCGTAACCTAAGAAGTTCTGTGAGGCACCGATTTTATTTAGCGACTCAAGTGCCAATTCAGTATCACTCCCGCTAGCAGAGAATTGAGACCCTTCCCGTGCCCGCATTCTTTGAGCATCCATCGCTTCTTCAAAACCCGTAACATCGAGCGTGAGACCGCGTTCCCGAGCGATATCCGCCGTGAGATCATATGGAAAACCGTAAGTATCGTATAACTTAAAAACAGTTGCCCCGTTCAGCACATCTCCCGTTAAATTGGATATAGCACTTTCTAAAATATGCATTCCTTGCTCTAAGGTTGTCGCGAAACGCTCCTCTTCAAGTCTTAACATTTCGGCAATCATGGACTGTTTTTTATTTAGTAACGGGTAAGCGCTCCCCATTTCGTTTACTAAGCCACCCACTAATTTGTGAAAAAAAAGCTTATTTATATTCAATTTATGTCCATGACGTAGTGCCCGACGGATAATGCGACGCAATACGTAACCGCGACCTTCGTTAGACGGGATTACGCCATCCGCACAAAGAAAAACACTAGAGCGAATATGATCCGCTATCACCCGCAAAGAAGCTAGCTCAGGCTTGGGCCCAGGACAGTACTCTCGTATATCTCGGATCAAATTTTCAAATAGATCAATGTCATAGTTGTTATGTACACCTTGCATCACTGCCGCTATGCGCTCTAGTCCCATCCCAGTATCTACCGATGGCATAGGGATAGATTTTAGATCTCCATTGGCCGAACGTTCGTACTGCATAAATACCAAATTCCAAATTTCAACGTAGCGGTCGCCGTCTTCTTCCGGACTGCCCGGCGGACCTCCAGGTATATCTGGGCCGTGGTCATAAAAAATTTCGGAACAAGGTCCACAAGGGCCAGTATCACCCATCATCCAGAAGTTATCCTTCTCACCACATCTAGAAAAATTATCAGGCGAAATCCCGATTTCCTCCAACCAGATCTTCTCCGCTTCCAAATCATCCTCGTATACCGTCACCCACAACTTATCACTGGGTATTCCTAACCTCTCGGTTAGAAACAACCAAGCAAACTGAATAGCATCTCGCTTAAAATAGTCCCCAAAACTAAAATTTCCGAGCATTTCGAAAAACGTATGGTGCCGCGCCGTATAGCCCACATTGTCTAAATCATTATGTTTGCCGCCTGCCCGAACGCAACGCTGAGACGAAACAGCACGATTAATCCCTAGATCATTCGACCCCAAAAAAACATCTTTAAACTGGACCATACCAGCGTTAGTAAAAAGTAGACTCGGATCTTCTACTGGGACTAGAGAACTGCTTGCAACTGTTTTATGGCCGTTCTCCCCAAAAAACTGAAGGAATGCTTCTCTTATTTCAGATGTTTTCATCTTCTATACCATCACCGAGAGCGTATTTAACATGCTCAGAAAAAAAACCCCTATATTCCATAAAACGCTGCTGACGAGCCTTCTCGGCTAAGCTTTTTGCTTTAGCTGAAAATTTTTTATTAAAAGCGGACACAGCGGTTTCATAGAAATCCACCTCAGCGATTCCAAACGCTTCACTAATTATCGAACTACTCACGCCTCGTTTCTCTAAATCTAGTGAGATACGCCTGGGGCCAAACCCGCGGCGCCCGCGGTATCTTATGTAACCTTCGGAAAACCTATAATCACTTTGAAGCCCTTCGTCCCTAAGTTTCTCTAAGATACTACTGACGCAATCAGTCCCAAAGCCCTTCTCCAATAACTTAGATACCAACTCGGCAAAACTATGCTCGCGCCGCGCTAAGCAATCAAGCGCGAATTTTCGGGCTGACTTCGCCTGTTCGTCGATCAGCTTTCAGCCGTTTTTTCCGGTGGACTTTCCGAACCACCAGACTTGCTCTCTGGAATTAACTTAGCACGAACGGATGCTTCTAAGGCTTCTTTTATCTCAGTATTTTCTTTGAGATATTGTCGCACATTCTCTTTCCCTTGACCCAGTCGTTCGCCATTATAGCTGTACCATGCCCCAGTTTTTTCCATAAAACCATTCGCAACGCCCAATTCAATGAGTTCACTCTCCAACGAAATACCCTCATTATACAAAATATCGAATTGCGCCTGTTTAAAGGGTGGCGCTACCTTATTTTTGACGACTTTTACACGAGTTTCATTCCCAACAATCTCGTCACCTCTTTTCAACGCACCTATTCTTCTTATATCCAAACGTACCGACGAATAGAACTTCAGTGCGTTACCACCTGTGGTTGTTTCCGGACTACCAAACATCACTCCTATCTTCATCCTTATCTGATTAATGAAAATTACTAAAGTATTCGACCGTTTGATATTTGATGTCAACTTCCTGAGAGCTTGAGACATCAGCCGCGCTTGCAATCCAACATGATGATCACCCATTTCGCCTTCGATTTCTGCTTTCGGGGTTAAAGCCGCGACAGAGTCAACCACAACCACATCAACCGCACCCGATCTCACAAGCATATCGGTAATTTCTAGGGCTTGCTCACCTGTATCAGGCTGAGAAACTAATAAGTCATCGACATTCACGCCCAGCCGACCCGCATACTGTGGATCTAAAGCATGCTCAGCATCAATAAAAGCAGCCGTTCCTCCTACTTTTTGCATCTCCGCCACCACATGCAATGTAAGTGTGGTCTTACCCGACGATTCTGGCCCGTAGATTTCAACTACTCGACCTCTTGGGAGGCCACCAACACCTAACGCAGTATCCAATGCCAACGAGCCAGTTGAGACAGCCTCTACGTCAGGAAGAGAGCCTTCATCACCCATTCTCATAATAGAGCCCGTTCCAAATTGTTTCTCAATTTGAGAAAGGGCGGCACCCAGTGCCTTTTGCTTGTTATCATCCATCAGCTCTGCCTCTTAAATCACACGATTAGTTTTAGCCACGCTCTATATTATGCCGTAAAACGGATATTGTCGCAGGCAATTATGTCTACCATAAACGGACATGTTCACCCTAACAAAACTTAGGTTAACAGGCGAATCATTTCGAATAGGGCGTAATCTACCGCTTGTAACCTAACAGCTTGTCGATTGCCTGAGAACACCACCGAGGTAGAGTAAGTTCTCTGTCCGGATATCCCGAACCCAAACCACACTAAACCTATTGGTTTTTCATTGCTCCCACCCGATGGTCCAGCAATACCGGTGACAGCTACACCAATCTCAACGCCAGTATTCTTAAGTAGACCAGTAACCATTTGTTCAGCAGTTTCTCCGCTCACTGCTCCGTGACGCTCAATCGTCATAGGATCGACGCCCAATAAATTTATTTTTGCGGTGTTTGAATAAGTTACAATACCACTTTCAAACCACGCTGAGCTGCCAGCAGCGGCTGTTAGCATCTGCGCGATCCATCCTCCGGTGCATGACTCGGCAGTGCCTACGAACCAACCTCTGTGTTTTAAACAATCCGCTAGTTCTGCGACCGAGTGCTCTACTCGATTAGTTAATTCTGCTAGCTCGCTCATCTTTCTCCTCTCCTACTAACGTCGTGATTGAAAAAAGTCTTTTAATAATTGAGAGCATCGTTCCTCTTCGACCCCCCCTAAAAACTCAGCTCGATGATTGAGTTTAGGATTTTGTAACACATCGACTCCACTAACAACGGCTCCTCCACGAGAGTCTTTCGCACCAAAAACGACCCGCTTCAACCTAGCTTGCACAATCGCTCCAGCACACATGGCACACGGTTCTAGCGTGACATAGAGTGTTGCATCAACCATACGATAATTCCCTAGAATCTTTGCCGCATCACGAAGAACTAGAATCTCTGCATGCGCCGTTGGATCAGTATGGTTGATAGTACAATTATGAGCGCGACTCACCACTTGTTCACCAACCACTAAAATTGCACCAACCGGAACCTCTCCGATTTCACCCGCTTTTCTAGCCAACAAAATTGCCTCTCTCATCCAAGCAATATCTGCATCCACTGACCAATCACCTCATGTTTAAACTCTGCCTCAAACTCTCTAGAACTATCTATATCCTTAATCAGGGTTCAACATGCAATGTTGGCGTTCGAATAACCTACTAAGGTACTGAGAGAGGCCGTGGTAATCTCCCAACAAATCAGAGCGCCTCGCCCAGTTAATGGTCCAGCCGACAATAATATCTGTAACACTAAAATTATTTCCGACAAGATATTCCGATTCACTCAAGACGACATCCATCACTTTAAGCCCTGCACGTATCTCCTTAGTGTTTTGCTTAATTACTTCTGGTACTCGCCTCTCTTCTGGGTAGAGGCTCTTATGCTTGATATTACTCCATAGGTATCCTTCAACTTCAGATTGTGCAAAGGACACCCATTGATCATGCAGAACACGATCAGCGGAGCCCGACGAGGCTATCAAACCCGCGTTTTTATTCAGATCGCACAGATAAGTGCAAATAGCACTCGACTCAAACACTGTGACACCATTTATTACCGCTGCAGGAATTTTTGACTGAGGATGAAATTTACGTAATCTATTACTACCGATTAGTCCAGACTCATCTATATATTCATACTCTAACCCTAGTTCACTCAAGACCCAACGGCATCTTAAAGAGCGAGCCCCACCAGTGCCATAGAGAGTAATAGCATTTTCCATAACAAGATGTCTCCTACCTTTTTAATTGGAACATGGAACTGATATTGACTTAAGTCAGTATCACGACCATTCCTGAAAGAATTAACCCATCGTACCTACCCGATATCTAGTTTCAAAGGTTCCAAGATACGTTATGCCTAGAAGCTTATTGGGTAAATGAAAGTATTGCGTTATCCTTTTACGTTCATATTATCAGGTTATAACAACATGTTTGCACGAGAAAAATATATAAATTTGCGGACATTTAAAAAAGATTTCGGAGCTATCGATACCCCTCTTTGGTTCGTAACCTTCTCCGATAGACCTGACAAATTCTTTGCCTTCACAAACTGTATGAGCGGTAAAATTAAGCGAATAAAAAATAATAATGCTGCGGAGATCTGCGCCTGCGACTATAAAGGCAAGCCGAAAAC
>CALJHG010000067.1 GCA_938075585.1 uncultured Gammaproteobacteria bacterium
TCTCCTAAGGCGTCAAGCTTGTTACAAGCAGTTAATACTCCGTTGCGAAGGAAATAACCCCAGTACCCGTATTTTTCCACTTCGGCTATAAGCTCCTGTATTTCAAAGCCCGTATGCCTCTCTTCAAGCTCAACCATTAAAGTAGGTTTATTTTTAGCCAAGGTTTTTTTAGCTCCTGCTAGAACTGATAACTCATGTCCTTCCACGTCTATTTTTATGAATCCGACATTGCTGAATTGGTATGAGTCGAGCGTCCGGCTTGTCACCTCGATTTTTGCGTGCTCGCCACAGACTTTCACTTTACTGAGACTTGCCCCTTGATTTGAGTATGTTCTACGCTTTACATTAAATGGGATCAATAACTGGGTAGTCCTCGAGTCATCAGATAAGGCAATAGGGTATGTAGACGAGTTGACAGGACAACCTGCGCAAAGTATTTGATATATCTTCGGATTAGGCTCAAAGGCGTGTACTAGGGGTACAAGTTTCGAAAGAGCGCGAGTATAAATGCCTTTGTTAGCACCTATGTCGATCGCATTCTTTTCGGGGTTTATTAAAAATGGAAGAAGGTTCAGTTCCTTGTCTCCGTGCTTTTGGTGCTTCCGCAATAGATACCGAGTATAAAGTTTTGTTGGTAGCAGAAGTAATTTGAGTTTTTCTGACCATGTTGTGCGTAAGGCAAGGTGTTGTGATGTCATATTATGAACATGGCCAGGCTGATTCACTCGCTAGTTTCTCTATACCACTCGCCTGATTTACCGCCGCTTTTTGTGAGTAGCTTGATATCGGAAATCACCATAGCTTTGTCGCTAGCCTTGCACATATCATAAACTGTCAAAAGAGCTATATTTACGGCTGTTAATGCTTCCATTTCTACTCCCGTTTGTCCTTTCGTTTGGACTGTTGCCAAGCATGATACGAGGGAGTTTTCTTGGTCAATCTTTAGCTCGACTGCAACCTTAGTAAGCATCAAAGGATGACACAGTGGAATCAGCGTCGATGTTTGCTTGGCGGCCATTATCCCAGCTATCCTTGCAACACCAAGAGCATCTCCTTTTTTATTATCTCCCGCGACTATCAGGTGCAGAGTCTCGGACGTCATGGAAATTTGCCCAGATGCGGTGGCTTGTCGATGAGTGACTTTTTTTTCGCTTACATCGACCATTTGAGCGTGCCCTTTATCATCTAAATGAGTTAATTTCGACATGATAGGTAAATCCTTTATGATTATGGTTTAAAATATCCTTAATCGGGATTTTATTATACTACCGCGTGGTGTTTTTTATGAGTATTAAAGTACGTTTTTTTGCCAGTTTGTCTGACATGGTTGGAGAAAGTGAGATGGAGTTAGAGTTTGCCGAGGGCTTGACTGTGCTCGACGTGTGGGCAAAGACTTCGCCTGATGACCAGTTACCTTCGGGTAGTTTGTTTGCCATCAATCATAACTATAGCGAGCCAGAAGATGTGTTAAAGGATGGAGATGAAATAGCATTCTTTCCTCCATTAACCGGTGGCTGAGCTAGTGAGAATTAAACTCGTTGACAGATTGTTTGATCCTCTTGATGAGATCCGAGCTACTGAAGCTGAATTGGCTGCGCGCCGCTCAAAGATTGGAGCGTCGTCTTTTTTCGTCGGGAGTATGAGAGACTTCAATGAAGGTGATAGGGTCCAATCTATGTTTTTAGAACATTATCCAGGAATGACTGAAAGTCGATTGGAGGAAATTGCCGACTCAGCAAAGACAAAATGGAGTTTGGATTGGGTATTAATTACTCACCGGGTAGGACAGATACATCCAGCGGAGCCGATCGTACTTGTTGCCACTTGGTCAGGGCATCGTGCACAAGCCTTTGACTCTTGTCGGGCTATTATGGAGCAGCTTAAATCTACGGCGCCATTTTGGAAAAAAGAGTCGCTAAATGATGGTACTCGGTGGGTCAAGAATAACACTGCTGGTTACTCAGTAAATGATTAATCATCTAGTCAGGGGAAAAGGTTGATGTATGTTCGTGTGCTAGGTTCAGCTGCTGGGGGTGGATATCCACAGTGGAATTGCAATCACCCCAACAGTCGCAGAGCGCGAGCGGCTGATTCCGGAGCTACGGCTCGTACTCAATCGTCAATAGCAGTGAGTGAAGACGGGGATAATTGGTGTCTTTTCAATGCTTCACCAGATCTTCGGCAGCAAATTAATGAGAATAGTATTCTGCACCCCAAAGATTCGCTACGGCACAGCCCTATAAAAGCCGTTCTCCTCACAAACGCCGATGTTGATCATGTCGCTGGATTGTTAAACCTGAGAGAATCACAACCTTTGAATTTATACGGAACGGACAGGGTTTTATCGGTGTTAGCATCAAATAGTATTTTTAATGTATTGAACCCTAAGTTTGTTAACCGTCATGGGTTAGAGTTGGAAAGTGAATTAGAGCTGTCTGCGCATGACGGAAAAAGACTCGGTATTACAGTTGTTCCTTTCGCTGTTCCAGGAAAAGTTGCTTTGTGGATGGAAGACGAAAAATCGGGGAAAAATTTCGGTACTGTTGATGAAGATACTATCGCCCTAGAAGTAAAATCTCGAAGCGGTAGTTTTTTTTATATCCCTGCGTGTGCTCGCATGACTGATGCGCTCGGGGAGAGAGTCTCTGGCGCTGATTTAGTCTTTTTTGATGGAACCCTGTGGGTCGATGATGAGATGATCCAAGAGAAAGTTGGCGTAAAAACGGGACAACGCATGGGACACATCAGTGTCTCTGGTGAGAATGGCGCGCTATCAGCCTTTGCAGACTTGGGAGTTAAAAGAAAGATTTTTATTCACATTAACACCACAAATCCTATTTTGATAGATGACTCTGTTGAAAGAGCGGCAGTCTTAAGCGCGGGATGGGAAGTGTCGCATGATGGAATGGCGATTGAATTTTAGATAGCCGGTATCTAAAGAACTTCGCTGAACGGGATTATGGTTACTGGGGATCCTGCTTTCATATCGGAGCTCTGTAATGGCAGGACGATAAAGCAATTGGAGCGGGACATTGACATCAAGATCCCTGAGCCTTGATCGCCAGTTGGCTTCACTTGCAAGTGGCCATTCGCTCCTTGGCTCATTACTCCTCTTTGAAACTCGGTTCGACCCGGGCGCTTTCTTATTGTCTCGCTAGCAATCGCGGTTATGCGAAGTGGACGCAAATAATCAGCTCCCGAGAGTTTTGTGAGCGCAGGGGATACAAACTGATGGAAACCTACCATGACCGAGACGGGGTTTCCTGGCAGACCAAAAAAATGAGCATTGCCTATAGAACCAAATGCTAGAGGTCTTCCAGGCTTCATTGAAACTTTCCAAAACTTAACTTTGCCTATATCTGCAAGCACATCTTTTATATAGTCGGCATCTCCCACGGAGACGCCACCAGAAGTAATGATAACATCGGCTCTTGTCTCCGCATCGATAAGTGCAGCCTTTATTCCTTCGTAAGTATCTTTTACTACACCCATGTCGATTTGGTCTACATTAGCTTTTTTAAGCATACCAAACAGAGTGTATCTATTGCTGTCGTATATGTCTCCCGGGCGCAGCTTGGAGCCAATTGATTTTAATTCGTCACCCGTAGAGAAGAATGCAACCTTCGGACGTTTGTATACTTTGAGATCACCCATTCCAAGGGAGGCTATCAACCCGAGGTCTGCTACAGTTATTTTATGTCCTCTCTGCAATACCGTTTCATGTTTCTTAATGTCCTCTCCAGCTAGTCTAACGTTCTCTCCAAGCTCAGGGCGTTTCATTATTTCCAAAATGTTGTCAAATATGGAAGTATTCTCCTGAATGACCACAGTATCAGCGCTCTCGGGAATGACCCCGCCGGTCATGATGCGAACAGCTTCATCTTGGCCTACTTTGGCATCAAACGGCTTGCCCGCGAAGGCAGTCCCTATGATTTTATATTGGTTGTTTGATTTAGTTATTGGGTCGCTATGTTTATAAGCGTAACCATCCATTGCAGAATTTGCTTGTGGTGGGACGTTTATTGGCGACACTACATCTACGGCAAGGATTCTTCCGATACACTCGCGGATAGGAAGCACTTCAAAAGATTCGATACGCTGAATATGTAACAGAATGTTCTCGACCGCTTCATCTACTGATAGTGACGTTTTGTCATATCCTGTAATGGGATCTTTAGTGCTTTTTGTCATAACATAAATTATCCTCGAGGAGCGATTGAACGCAAGTAGTTATTCGAAATTTGTCATATCACGTCAGTTACGCACATAAGGCCCTAGTTTAATGCGCATATCTTTGGGTGAAGCGCACTGTTGTCCTGTGCTATTCTTTGGGCAGCTATGGGTTGGGACACGATTATTTTATAAATTTATATAGGGGTTGTGATGATTTCAAAATTTTCCAACGAGTGCCATTGTAGAATCACTTTTGCGCTAAGCTTGATGCTTTATATACTCACACTTACGGCTAATGCGGCCGAAAATCAGTCTTATACAGAACTAGTAAACTGGATCAAAGCAGATGCGCCAGACACGTCATCGTTAACTACTGGAGAACGTTTAACCATTAATGATCGAGAACAGTATTTGGATGGCTTGATACCTGTGTCCGCTTGGAGCTATTACATTTTTGAGGATATGGACATGGAGTTTGCTGAGCGAGGGAACTATCCCCCCGCGCCGGACTGGGGTGTGCGAATGGATCGTGACTACAGTATTGATGAGCGTGGTGTATTGATCGACTTTACTGGTGGTGGTTTTCCATTTCCTGATATTAATGAAGAGGACCCATTCGCTGGTCAAAAGGTGATCTGGAACATGCTATGGCGCCCTGGAAACGTTGATTATGATATGCCGATGACTACGTGGCTTCGGTCGGAAGGTGGCAAGCTTGATCGTAAACTGGAATTTACGTCTGTAGCGTCCACGTATGCACGAGGGGATCATTGTCTTGTCGAAGGTTATGAAGAAGTGAAAAGTAAACGAGTGATGGAATTTCGATCGCCCAGAGATATGGCGGGAGCAAAGGATATGTCTATCACTTATGTCGATCATGACCGAGAAAATTCGGGATGGATGTACATGCCGTCTCAAAGAAAACCTCGGCGTACCTTAGCTTCCGAGCGAACAAGTGAGCTTATGGGTATGGATATGATCCGAGAAGATATTAATGGATTTGGCGGAAAGGTATATGAGAATAAATGGACTTATCTTGGTAAACGAGAAGTTCTTGCAACGATTAATGTTCGAGATAATCCTGAAGCTGGTGGTCCTCACTTGTGGGTGCCACACAAAGCCCGTTGGGAAGTGAGGGAAGCTCATGCAGTACTAATCGAACCTCGCTCTGAAAGTCACCCTTATAGTTATAAGATTGTGTTTGTTGACGTTGAAACCAATTGGACGTTATGGATGTTTGCATTTGATAGGCAAGATGATCAGCTTTTACGCATGAATCAGCATTACCTCAAATATTCCGAAAGTTACGCCACAGAAATGCCCCAACAAGCGCCGTATGTGAAACAAGATTTTTCTGACAATATTGGACATTTTGTGATGCTTCACTTGGGGGAGTCAGATATTAATGCCAAGAAGCCTCATGCCACGATAACTCATTGCTATGTCAGGAAACGAGATTTTAGTTCGGCGAGAGCCAAACAATTTTATTCTCTTCGAAACATGATCAGCGGTCGACGCTAGAAAAAATAAATTTTACGTCATTCGGTATACCATGAAATTGGTGGTCGTTAATTTGGAGCCTCAGAAATTGAAAAGAAACCTGTGCCTTATTCTAGTTTTAACCGGCTTATTCAAACTTACTCACCTGCATGCGATTGTATCTTTGGGTGATAGCGTAGAAGTGGAAGGAACTCTGAAATTTCAAAATATATTGCGTACCCCTAAATTTAAAGACGCTGAGGCTATTATGCAGCGGAATACGGCGCAATTGGAGAGTAAGTATTATTTTCTAAAAGACGGGGAGGCGTTCGGCCGGTTCAACAGTGGTCCAATAGAAGAAGCCACGCTGACGGTAATAGGTCGAGGCGTATATGACTCGATTTACGATATTCGCGGTAGCTATGCTGATTCATTCACGAAAGAAGACAATAAATATGGTCGAACGGAGGCTAGCCTTCGTGAGGCGTTTGTTGACATCGTACTTCCTCCTTTTTCTCTCCGTCTTGGTCGCCAACAAGTAGTTTGGGGAGAAACTGATGGTTTCCGTGCTCTAGATGTTATAAATCCTTTAGATCTAACCTGGCACTGGAGCCGTGAATCCTGGGAAGATATCCGAATTCCACTTTGGATGGCTAGAGGGATCTACGATATCGGTAAATTCAAGTGGTTCGATGAATCTTTTGTTGAAGCTATCTGGATTCCGACGGACTTTAGACCTAATCGCATCTCTACTGATCCTCGAAACCCTTGGGCGTTTACCGGGAACGGTTTATCCGAAACTGCTAACGCCATATATAAAGATGGACAGTTGCTTAATTTAGACGTCGAATTCCGAAATCGAAGGCCAAATAAAAAATGGACTAATGGCCAAGCTGGTGCTCGTTTCAAAGCAATATGGGGCGAAATCGACTTCAGCCTTAATTACTTCTATGGTTTTTCAGCAGACACTGGTGTGAGAGTGCAGAACGCTCTGGCTCGAACGACTGGTGGAACTCATTATATGGTGAAAGATCTAGTAAACCCGCGGACTCATGTATTAGGTTTAACTGCCAATTATTCCGAGGAGAGATTTACTCAGACCGTGTTGCGTATGGAAGCCACTTTCACTACTGGGATTCCCGTTAAGTTCGATTCTGAGACGCCTATTTCGGTCGACCCCGATCAAGATCAGTTTGATACAGCACGAAGAACTGTATTAATGTTAGCGGCTGATAGGCCTACTTGGATAAAGGCGCTGAATAAGCACCGCACTATCTTTTTATCATCTCAAGTATTTTGGCGCCATTATCTGGATTACAGTAAGTATTATCGAGGCATCTCAACAGTAAAGCATGGAATGGTTGCTGGGGAAAAAGTGGGTGGTAAGTATGTGAGCTTTAATACAGATAGAATCGATCGCGATGAATTTGTTATTACGTTCTCTGCGTCTACTAGTTACGGTCCCGCTGGGTTGGTTAAACCAACTTTCATAATGGCTTTAGATCCTCGTTCAACTGGGGTATACAACAAGTTCGCGGTCGATTATTTTTGGTCCGACAATGTGCTTCTTCGTTTTCAACAGTCTATTTACTGGCGTGCTGCAAATCATGATCCTGGCCCATGGGCATTAGGTGATATTTGGGGGCACACGACATCCAATAGTCGTCACGAAACTGATGTAAGCTTGATTCTTCAGTTTTAGAATGACTTCTTTAGCGAGTAAATCTTGTGAATTTGGGTAATCTAGGTCTGCAGAGAGGATAGTCATTCTTTTACGATTGGGGAGGATTATTTGATGGCGGTATAGAGTCTGCTAGCAATATCGATATGTGAGTAAAAGTCAGAACAGCCGGCTGAATGACTTGACTATCATTATAGACACCGGTGGTACTTTTTTCAGATATAACTAGCGAATTCAGGGCGCAAAAGAGCAATCGAACAGTCAGCCATTGGGACTAGCATTCAACCGCGCCTCCGCTTTGTTTAAGTCGTCCGTCGTATTAATATTGTCGAATGCCGTGGGCTCTGAGAAGTCGACGCCACTGTATTTCTCACTCTCTATCCAATGACGTATTTTGCGTCCTCCGTTTTCAAGAAATTTGCCTAGTGAGGTTTTTAGATCCACACTCACAATTGCGAAAACAGGTTGGGGTCTTCCACCAGCGACTACCATACTCAATTTAGCATGAGAATGGACTAAAGGTTGTGCCAATTGTTGGACAAGATTCGAGGGGAAAAACGGACAGTCACAGGGAGCAAATACCACGTAATCTGCAACAGAGTGGACTAAACCGGTATAGAAGCCTTGTAGCGGTCCGTCGAAATTTTTATTACTGTCCGTAACTACTGGAAAGCCAAACTCGTTATATTTACCAGTGTTTCGATTAGCATTAATGATCAAACTTTCTACTTGCGGCGATAACCGATTAATTGCGTGTTCTACAAGAGTGCTTGTTCCGAATTTTACTAGTCCTTTATCAATACCGCCGAGACGAGTACCTTGTCCTCCCGCGAGGATACATCCAGAAATTTTTAAGCTTTTCGCGATTTTATACCGCTCCGCAAAATTTCGGAAAACTCACAGTAATTTTCCATTCGCTATGCGTAAAGTGGCGCCATCAAGTTCGTGTTGAGATTCTTCCTCATGTGTTGCAAATAGCATAGTAACGCCATCATTTTGTAAATCTTTGATTAACTGGTAAGTCCTGATGCGTGCAGATTTGTCCATGTGCGCTGTGGTCTCGTCTAGCAGCAGAAGTTGCGGTTCAAGAATACGCGCTCTTGCTAGCGCAACCTGGTGTTGTTCCCCAGTCGATAAACTTTTAGCTTCTCTATAGGCCAAATGAGTCAAGCTAGCCCATTCTAGAGTCTGCTTGATTTTTGACTTAATAGTAGAGCTATCATATTTACGCTGTTTCAATCCAAAGGCAAGGTTATCTACAACTGTTCCAGAAAACATGTAAGCAACTTGATGGAGATACAAATGCGATCCTGAAAATTCCTTGGGTGCGGTAGTGGACGAAATTTCTTGCGTAGCTGACTTGAACGTTCCTTCATCTGCTTTTATTAACCCGGCTAAGACCTTCAGCAATGTAGTTTTTCCGGATCCGTTAGGACCTGAAAGAATCGTTACGGTTCCTAATTTAATTGCGAGATGAGGAATATCCAGCACAAGTCGCTTGCCTCGAAATAGTCGCAGATCTTGGATATTAGAAACTTCAAAAGGTTTCATTTTATTTCGCCGCTTCCTTGGAAGTAATTGAGCACGACATTCAATATCATAGTTAGGCTAACTAAGACTATACCTAGGGCTATGCCGATTATAAATTCACCTTTACTTGTTTCCAGCGCGATAGCTGTTGGGATATTTCTCGTTCTATCTAAAATATTACCGCCTACCATCATCGAGCAGCCAACCTCTGCTATTATTCGACTAAAACCGGCGATTAGTGCGGCTAATAGCCCAAACCGTAACTCCTTAATGACTGTCAGCATTGAAGCTAAGGGGGAAGCACCTAATGTTTTGGCGGTCTCATATGCTTTTTGATCACCAGACTGAAACGTTGAGTGAGCCATTGCAATGATAAGAGGGGTGCAGATCAGCACTTGGCCAATGATCATTGCTGTTTGAGTGAATAAAAGATGTAGGTCAGCTCCTATACCATTGCGCGACAGCACCAGATAAATTGTAAGCCCGACCACGACGGTGGGTACTGACATTAAAGTGTTCACTAAGGTCAGCAGGAAACGACGTCCTATGAAAGATTTGTAAGCCAAAAGGAACGCTATGCAAAGTGCGAAAGGACTGGCAATTAACACTGCGCGCAGTGAGACTGCAAAAGATACTCCAATGATCGACCACACAGCCTGATCACCCGATATCAGCAGCCTAATTGCTGCAAAGATAGCAGATTCTGATTCAATCACTTATTTGTTTCCAATTCGTTACCAGTAGGTCCTCTTCGCAAAATTCTAACCGCAAGCGCGATTAGCAGCAATTTTAGCGCTAGCCTCCCGTGTGACTCATATGTCTAAATATTAGTGGCTTTTCAGCCAGGTCAAAGTCATGTCCCTTAGGTTTTATTTCCATAGAAGCTACTATAGCGGACTTAAGTGCGTCGATGTTTCCGGGGGAAGAGCGGAGCACTTGTTTAAGATCAACAGAATGCTCTTGCCCTAAGCAAAGTAGTAATCTTCCTTCCACAGTTAATCTAACCCTATTGCAGTCGTCGCAAAAATTGTGACTGTGCGGCGAGATGAACCCAACTTTTGTTCCTGTCTCATGTACTCGGAAATATTTAGAAGGACCTGCGGTTTTTTCAGGAGTTGGTATTAGTGTATAGTGATTCTCTAAATCAGCTTTGATTTGATCGCTAGAATAATACGCCTCAGCCCTGTCATGATCGCCAATTACACCCAATGGCATCTCTTCAATAAAGGAGATGTCGAGACCCTTATTACCCGAGTATTTGACTAAGTCTATAACCTCATCCTCATTTCGATTGCGCAATATCACAGCATTCAATTTGATATTATCAAAGCCCGCGTCTATCGCACTATCAATGCCTGCGAGCACGTTTTGTAGGTCGCCGGTTCGAGTAAGGCTTTTGAATTTAGCTGTTTTTAACGAGTCCAGGCTGATATTCAGTCGCTTAACCCCTGCTGCCTTGAGTGACTTCGCCATATGCGGCAACTGGGAACCATTGGTCGTTATGACTAATTCTTCAAGTTCAGGCAGTTTTCCTAGTTTTTCTACTAACGATAGGACGTCTTTTCTAACTAATGGTTCGCCTCCAGTCAGCCGTATTTTTCGGACGCCAAGCTCGGTGAACGCGATCGCTACCTTATGTAACTCTTCAAGAGTCAATATCCTTTCTCTCGGTAGGAATTCCATTTTTTCATCCATGCAATAAACGCAACGAAAGTCACATCTATCTGTCACGGAAATTCGCACGTAATCAACCACGCGCCCAAATCTATCGATCAGGTGTTTAGGAAATTTTGTTGATAGCTCAGACATATGGCCCAACCATCCTCGTTGCTTTGTCTACATGAGAATAAAAGTATAGCTTGTAAATGGATAGCATGGATAGCTCAGCTTATAATATTGCTAATAGAGCTATGACTCCCCCGAGCAAGGTCCCAGCTACCACAAGCTTGCGTGAGATATTCATCAAGGGGGAAGTGTCTGCAACGTCGACTGGGGGAAGATTCCCGACCGAATGTGAAAGAGACTCGGTGAAAGTTTGGAAGAACTGGGCCGAGAGCTTCATTGCTGTGTTTTTTATTAAACTACCGCCTAATTGGGCTAATTTTCCTCCCATTTCAGCATTTACATCATATGTGAGGGTGGTCGAGTTATTATTTTCTAGAAGTGTTACGTGGGCCGTGACTTTTGCTCTTCCTGCCGGACCACCAGAGCCTTCGCCTTTAATCGTGTAGCTCTCAGGCTCAACAATATCTAGCAGCTCAGCTTGGCCTTTGAATCGAAGCTTAAGAGGACCGATTTTAGAGATGATTATTGCGGAGTATTTCGTCTCATCTAATGCCTCTAAGCTTTCGCAACCAGGAATACTCGCTTTTAGAATTTCCACGTCATTCAACGCAGTGAATACCATTTGGCGTGGTATCTTGATATCGATTGAATCTGAAATATGCACTTATTGGCTCCTGGCTTTTTAAGGTTGCTTCGCTTGCTGTATTTTTTCCCAAATTGAATTTGGCCGTAACGGTAGTTCAGTGATTTCTATTTTTAATGGTGTTAGTGCATCGCATACAGCGTTGGTAAGCGCTCCTGGTATAGAACTTGGTCGGCCTTCGCCTATCCCTCTAGTACCTAGCGGGGTATGTGGGCAGGGTGTTGTTGCATAGTGTATGTCAATATTTGGAACGTCTGCTGCGGTTGCTAATTTGTAGTTTTCAAAATCAGCGGTAAGTTGCTGTCCTTGGTCATCGTATACGAACTCTTCGAAAACTGCGTTTGAAATACCTTGCACAATGGCGCCGTGCATTTGTCCATCGACCACCATAGGGTTGATGACGTTACCAACGTCCTCGGTGGTCATCCATTCAAGGATTTCGAAGTCACCAGTCTCGATATTAACTTCAACTACGCAACAGTCTGCATTGAAGCAGATCATGGGTTTTGCTGCTTCGAAAAAAGCTGTCGCGTCTAGCCCACCAACTTCATTTTCGGGTAAGTTGATAGGGAACATTATTATTCGCTCTACAATTGATACAAAGCTGCTCTTCTTAGATCGATCGCCAATATAAATAACTTCTCCGTCAGTAAACTCGAAATGTTCAGTTCTAGCTTCGATTTTCAGATCATATGCCAATATTCGGGTGATCTTTTCTTTTAGTTCTCTACACGCATCGGCTACTGCACTGACAAAGTAAGAGCCAGCCCTCGCTCCGATTGAACCTGAACCAAAAGGAGTCGTCCCAGTATCTCCAGTTGTCACTACAACGGCAGCAGGATCGATCCCGAACTCTGACGCGACTACTTGCGCAGTAGTTGTCTCATGACCTTGGCCTCCTGGAGCGTCGCCTCCAAAGACTTGGACTTTGCCCCTTGGGTCTAGGCGGACGGTTGCGGCACCATACCCTGGTTGATTTTCCATGGGGACAAGCAAGTCTGAGGCTACCCCCGATAGCTCCACCCCGCAGCCAAATCCGATACCAATATATCTATTGTCATTTAGTGCTTCCGATTGTCTCTTCCTGAACGCAGAGATATCTGCTTTTTCAACCAGAGTATCCCAAACTTTTAAAAAATCACCGCTATCGTAGTATTCGTTTGTAACAGAAGTGTAGGGAAGCGCGTCCACTAAATTATTTCGGCGGAGTTCCGACGCTTCCATTCCTATTTTGTGCGCGACCATATCGATACAGCGTTCTAAAGCGAAGCGAGTAGGAAAGTGACCGAAAGCTCGAGAGGGAGTCAAGCAGGCTTTGTTCGTGGTCGCAACTTTAAGTGATATGTGCGCCTTGGGCCACTTGTAGGCATTTGGCAATTCAATCGCGCCTAGGAACGGCATCACGAAGCCCCAATAGACGCCGGTCGTACCAACGCCATTATCGGCAATACCTTTGTTCCTTAAAGCGAGTAAATTACCTTCAAGATCTGCGGCAATTTCCATGTCATTGATTTGGTCTCTTTCTTGCCCTACATTCATGAGGCTTTCATACCTGCTTTCTATCCACCGGACTGGTTTGCCTAATGATTTTGCCGCATAGGCTATTATAATATTCTCTCTATAAAATGGGGCTTTCACCCCGAAACCACCACCTTGGTCGCGCGGCGCGATAACTCGCACCTTTTCGGCGCTAATCTCTAAGATATCTGACAGTGCTAAGCGGTCGATATGAGGCCGTTGGGTGGTAATATACGCGGTTAATCCGTCTGACTCGTTCCAGTCGCATAAAACACCTCGCGGCTCCATGGGAGTTAAGCCCGTACGATGCGTCTTGAAGCGTTCTTTTACTACTACGGGCGCGCTTTCGAAAATTGCGTTAACTTCTGCTTCATTCGAGTTTTGTGCTTCTTCGTTCTCACCACCTGTGAAGGTCATAGAAAAAATTTCATTAGTACCATCTTTTTCGTGCACCACTGTAGAGTTGCGACTCAATGCCTTCTCAGGGTCCAGCACCACTGGTAATTCTTCGTAATCGACTAGCACTAACTCTGATGCATCTTCTGCAATATACTTATCACGCGCGATAATTAACGCGACTGGCTCGCCATGAAACGTGACCTTTCCGACTGCCAGTGGCCAGAATGTAGGGTATTTAGCTGGCAAGTTCGGCTGAACTATTGCCTGAGGCATGGGGTTAATACGATCTTTTATATTTTCTCCAGTATAAATTGCGACTACTCCTGGCATGGATTCCGCTTCGCTCAGATCTATTCCTGTAATGTTCGCATGTGCATATTCACTTCTCACGAAAACCGCGTGCAGAGTTCCTGGTATTACTATGTCGGCTAAATATTTTCCCTTCCCAGTAACTAAGCGGAGGTCTTCTTTTCTGGCCAGTCTTTCCCCTAGCCACTCTATGGAGTTAGGGTCTTTTGCAGATGTCATGTTCGATCCTCGTGCGCGCTATCTTTTAGCATTTTTGCGGCTTTTTTCACGGCTCTTACTATGTGAACATAGCCAGTGCAACGACATAAATTTCCTATTAGGCCGTGTCGTATTTGTTCCTCGCTCGGGTTTGGGTTTTCTGTTAAAAAATCTGCCATGTTCATCAAGATACCTGGCGTGCAGTAACCGCACTGAAGTCCATGTTCATCATTGAAAGCTTGTTGTAAGTTGGTTAGACCTCCGTCGGCAGATAGGCCTTCGATAGTAGTAACATTATGGCCATCTGCTTGTACTGCAAGTAGCATGCAGCTTTTTACCGCATCTCCATCAAGATGAATGGTACACGCGCCGCATACTCCTTCGTAAGTGCAGCCCACATGAGTTCCAGTAAGACTCAAATTGTCACGCAGGAAATCTACTAGTAGGAGACGGTTGTCGATTTGTTCTTCGAACTTTTCACCGTTTACGGTTAGCTTGATATTTTTCATATTGGTTAGCCCTCGGCTGATCAAGTGGAGGCGCGCTTAAACGCTGTTAGGATGACTTCAGCGCCAATACTTCGTATCAACTGGTGGCGATAGTCGCTAGTGGCAGATAAGTCTGTTGGCGCATCTATGTTGGCACAGATATTTTCAGTCGCAGCTTCAATCGACTGCGGGTCTCCATAGGAACCTAAGAGCGGAGTTTCGCCAGCGGCGGCTCTTTGCGCGCCCACGCCCATCCCCGTCAGTGCTATCCGCGCTTCGCAGCATGAGCCGTTTGAGTCAAGTTTTACGAAAGCAGCTATCCCAACAACCGGGAGTGCATCTTTAACCAAACCCCATTTTTTATAAGCACTTCCCGACCTTGTCTTAGATTTTTTGAAAGACACAGATATCAATATATCTGATTCTGATTTCGCGGTATCTAGAGGGCCGAGAAAGAAATCATCGGCGCAGATGACTTTGATTTCACCGTCGGATGAAATCAAGTGCATATTACCGTCGAGAGCAAGCACCGCAGTGGGAGTGCACGCTGCGGCATAATTCCAACAGACACTTCCACCTATTGTTCCGCGGTTACGAACTTGGCGATCTCCAACATGAGCTGCTGCGTCTTTGAGTCCTGTGAAATTATTATTTAAAGAACTACTTTTTACTAATTCGCAATACCTCACCATGGCACCGATTTTTAATGTTTCTGATTCGTCATTAATAGTCTTTAGCTCTTGAAGACCTTGAAGGTCGATAATACATTGTGGTCTCAACATGCGCGACTTTATGGCCTGCATGGCGCTTTGCCCGCCTGCCAGCAATAAACTTTCGCCTTCTTCATGATTAGCTATGAGCTCAAGCACCTGTTCTACACTATCAGGCTTGTGATATTCCTTTATTTCGGCAGGATACATTTTACTCCCTCTCTATAACTGCATTTAGTCAGTATCACTGATTTCTATCGGTAGGTGCTACAATTTTTTGTACAGATATCAAATAAAGTGATCCCCTCTACCGGTTTCTGTCAGAGAATCGTTTACTGCTAGCCAGTAATCTTCTTTCTCTACTATTTGGTTTATGATTAGGTCTGGGTGCCCACGAAACGTTACCCATACTTTCCTTCAGTTCTTGGTTTAACTTAATACTTTCAGTTGTTTCCGTATATAGCCCCGATGCGATTGGTGCGGAGTTACGTTTCTCGCTGATACCTGTGATCACTATCTCCCTTTCATACATATCTTGTTTTACGTGGATGACTGCGCCAGTAGATACTAGCCTGGAAGCTTTACACCGGTTACCGGAGATTTTAATTTTCCCCAAAGAGACCGCTCGCTTTGCTAGAGCACGCGATTTATAGAATCTAGCTGCCCATAGCCAAATGTCGAGCCTTACTTGAAGTGGTTTTAAAGACGTGTCACTTTTCATGGGCTATTACTAAAATGCTATTTGTCATATTAAGAGTATTATAGAATTAGACACGCTATTTTAGGAGAAAATTCATGAGCGACCTTTCGAAATTCACGCCGTTATCAATTGCGATTTTGACTGTATCAGATTCCCGAGTCGAGGCAACTGATAAATCGGGCAATTTGTTGAAGAAAAAATTGGAGAGTAGCGGACATATTCTTACGGACAAAAAAATATGTAAAGATAACATTTACGAAATTAGGGCAATTGTTTCCGAATGGATAGTGACCTCACAGCTAGACGTTGTTCTTACTACTGGCGGTACGGGTGTTACTGGTAGAGACGGCACACCTGAAGCCGTAAGCCCTCTGTTTGATAAGACCTTGGATGGTTTTGGGGAGATGTTTCGTGCACTTTCTTATGATGAGATCGCAACTTCGACTCTGCAGTCTCGGGCGATTGCAGGCGTAGCCAATGCTACTTATGTGTTCGTTCTTCCGGGCTCCCCTGGGGCGTGCAGGCTGGCTTGGGACTCATTGATTGAGCACCAGCTCAATAGCACTACGAAGCCATGTAATTTGGTAGAACTAATGCCCAGATTGCTCGAAAAATAAAAGGTCATGCGAGTAGTATCAAGCATATTTAATATTCTTGTTTGTTTGCTGGGTTGTGCTTGCCTTGTTCTCGTCAGCGCTCGGTCCTCCGCGGATGAGAATGATGTAGTAGGGCACATCTCAGTGGCGAATGTTGCAGAAGGAGAAACTCTTTCCGACATTGCTCGCATGTATAACGTTGGTTACACCGAAATTCGGATTGCTAATCCTAATATTGATCCTTGGTTGCCGAAAGAAGGGCAGGAAGTGATAATTCCGGACATGCATGTACTCCCATATGCGGCCCGCAACGATATAGTAATTAATGTGCCTGAGATGAGGATGTACTATTACGATAAACACGCCAGCTCTGGAATTCGTTCTTTTCCTATTAGTGTCGGGAGGCAGGAATGGACTACCCCGCATGGGGCAATGCTAGTAACTGGAAAACTCGAAGCTCCCTCTTGGTACCCGCCCGCCTCAATATTAAAAGAGCATGAGGAGATGGGCGAACCACTGCCTCGCGTTGTCCCAGCGGGACCAGATAATCCTCTTGGTAGATATGCGCTTCTACTGAGTAAAAAGGGTTATTTGATACATGGGACTAATAAGCCTTACGGGATAGGCATGAGAGTTACACATGGTTGCATCCGGATGTATCCGAAGCACATAGAGTGGCTATTTACTAAGATTAGGCCTGGCGCAACGGTAACAGTTGTTAATCAGCCTGTGAAAGTGGGACGCTTGAATGACGCTATCTTTCTAGAGGCGCATCCCAGCTTGAATGAAGACCGTACAAGTTTGTCTCAACGCTACAGTGACGCTATCCACATCATAAAGAAGGTCTATGGCGACGCTCCTTTAAAATTATTCTATCACCGCATTCAGCAAGTCCTTGTGGGACAGACCGGAATGCCAGTAGAAATTGGGATTTTAGTCGATTAACGTCATTTCTGCATTGTTTGTTTGAACATCCGATCAATACGAGCCTTATTTTCTTCAGCTTCTTTTTGGGCCTGCTTTGCTGCCTTGAGGGCGGCTGAAGCCTCGGCAGACGCTTTTCGTGCTTCTGCCATCGCACTGGTTGCTTTGGTCTCTGCTGTGGACACAGGAGTAGCACAGCCACTAATGGTTAACAGCCCACATACCGCCAAGGCTAGAAAAACTGCTGGATAGGTGACTTTAAACATTATTGTGCGACTCCTTATGGAAATTTTATTACAAAGCAGCAAACGCTACCAATATTAAGACTTAATGATGCTTGATTTAAAAGGAAGTCGCAACCGTAAAATAGATATACTAAAGCATATCGGTGGCAATCAAGATGTTTAATTAATATTTAGGCTTTCAATTAAAATTATGAATACTTTGAAACGATTAAGACTGCTTATTCGCAGATTACGAGATCCAGATACCGGTTGCGTTTGGAATCGGGCGCAAAATTTTCAATCGATAGTACCTTACACGATTGAAGAAGCTTACGAGGTCAGCGATTTAGTAGAAAATGAGGCTTGGTCTCGCCTTCCGGAAGAGTTGGGCGATCTTCTTTACCAAGTACTATATCTTTGTGAGCTAGGGGAAGAAGAAGAGCGATTCACCTTGGATTCAGTAATGGATGCATTGGAGCTAAAAATATTGAGGCGCAATCCAGATCTTGTTGACGAACATATGAGTTCGGGAGAAAAATTTGATACGAGTTTGGAGTGGTCAGAGATTAAGTCAGCTGATCGCAGGCAAAAAGGGATGTTCAGCGAACTCGATGATATACCAAATGCGCTCCCATCCTTGCTTGCTTCTAAAAAAATGCAAGAACGAGTTGCGAGCTCAGGATTTGAGCCACATGATATTGATTCTTCTCTGGCCAAAACTAAACAAGAATTAACTGGCTTAAAAGTACTGTCAGAAAGTCACAGATCTGATTCTTTAAGCACGACGGGTTTGGGCGATTTAATGTTCACTCTTGTTAACATCGGACTAGATGAGCATATCGATTTAGAAACTGCTCTGCGAAAAGCAAATAAAATTTTTGAACGTAGATTTCGAAAGGTTGAGAGGGAACTTGATTTACTTGGCACCACTTTTCACGAGGTTTGTCCTATTAAGCTTAAAGAGCTGTGGAGTGATACTAGTAGCATTTCAGCCAAAACCACGCGGAACTAACTAGTTCTAAAAATTATAAAATCCGCGATTTCTTCGAGGATACTGGTGTCTTGATCAATTTGTCGTAAGCATTGTATAGCATTGTCGCGTAACCTCAGTGCCGTCTTCTTCGCCTCATCCATGCCTAGGAGGTTAGGGTAGGTTGGTTTTTCTAGTTCTTCATCAGAACCCTGAGGCTTGCCCAGTTCTTCAGTTGTCCCTTCCACATCTAAGATGTCATCTTGTACCTGAAAAGCTAAACCGACGCATTCAGAGTACTTCTGGAGCATCTTGCGAATCGCGCCATCGTTTTGCGCGCTAGACAAATATCCCAATAAAATACTAGCAGTAATTAAATCTCCGGTTTTGTGTCGGTGAATTAATTCTAAGTCTGATAAGGACACAGTTTTCCCAACGGCGGCCAGGTCCAATGCTTGTCCTCCCGCCATGCCTGCAGGACCGCTTGCGTGGGTCAGGACTCTTAGCATCTCTATCCTAATTTCAGCAGATAGATCTTTAGTATTGTTTATTAACGACTCGAAAGCTAATGCCTGCAACGCGTCTCCAGCGAGAATAG
The DNA here is from genome assembly GCA_938075585.1 of uncultured Gammaproteobacteria bacterium. Taxonomy (GTDB): domain Bacteria; phylum Pseudomonadota; class Gammaproteobacteria; genus UBA4457. The sequence continues at coordinate 18,926 of CALJHG010000067.1, forward strand.
CAGTAGCCTCATCGAACTGTTTATGACAGGTCGGTCTCCCTCTTCGTAAGTCATCATTATCCATCGCGGGAAGATCGTCGTGGATCAACGAGTATGCGTGTATAAGCTCAACGCTAGCCGCTGCAGCATCTAAGATACTATCTGAGCCACCGAACACCGTGCCTGTGACATAGACCAAGGCGGGTCTAAGGCGCTTACCCGGGGCTAGAACCGAATATCGCATCGCCGCATGTAGAGATTTAGGAGGAACCGTTTCGGATGGCAAACAAATATTAAGAGTCGCGTTAACTCGTGCTTGCAAGGTCGGTAATATATTCGTTAAGCTCATTCGTCCACGTCATCGGCAGTCGGAAGTTCGAAATCAATTAATTCCCCTGAATCATTCTCGGAAGCAGAGGATAGTTGTTGTACTTTCTGCTCTGCTTCCGAGAGTGCGGCTTGGCAAAGTTTGGTTAAGGCAACGCCTCTTTCAAATTGTTTTATAGACTCTTCGAGTTCAAAATTACCGGATTCCATTTGCAACACAATCCCTTCAAGCTCTTCCATAGCTTTTTCGAAATTGAAGGGGGTTGAAGTGTTAGTCTTTTTGTTCATGGGCTGTTGACGGCATCTGTAGTAAACATTATTCAAAAATCATTTTTTACGCAAGAGCGTCAAGTTAAACTATTGCCTAGTCGCAGGTCAAATGCCTATTTTTAGACTTGACTAAATTCTCATCTACCATTTACACTTAGTCTTCAATTTAGACTGAGTCTAAAACAATTACAAAAACTCCGTGGAGCTAAAGAAATGTCACTAAAAGGTAGTAAAACTGAAGAAAATCTCAAGGCAGCTTTTGCCGGCGAATCACAAGCGAATAGACGGTATCTCTATTTTGCTCAAAAAGCTGATGTAGAGGGTTATAATGACGTGTCAACGGTATTCCGTTCTACAGCAGAAGGTGAGACAGGGCACGCCCATGGTCATTTGGAATACTTGGAAGCGGTTGGGGATCCGGCGACGGGTGAACCAATAGGTAGCACAGAGCTCAACTTGAAGGCGGCGATTGCTGGCGAAACTCACGAGTATAGCGATATGTATCCGGGCATGGCTAAGTCAGCCAGAGAAGAAGGTTTCGATGAGATAGCAGATTGGTTTGAGACTCTTGCTAAAGCAGAACGCTCTCATGCTAACCGCTTTCAAAAAGCTCTAGATTCTATGGACTAAAAGTAGATATTTAAGATACAAGATCTTAGGCCGAGCGTAAGCTCGGTCCGATTTGCTTTTTTTGCGTCCTAGAGGTGATGAATGCCCGATAATAACCACCGCGAGGGAAGCCTTGATGCACCTACTCGCTACCCGATCGATTGGAAGTCTGATAAGTTCAATGACCCTAACGACTTAGCACAAGAACTTGAGCGTGTCTTTGACGTGTGTCACACCTGCAGACGATGTGTGAGCCTGTGTGAATCTTTCCCGAGGCTTTTTGATCTTATTGATGAATCGCCAACACTTGAGGTCGACGGTGTTGAGAAATCTGACTTCAGTAAGGTAGTGGATGATTGCTACCTGTGCGATCTCTGCTACATGACCAAGTGCCCCTATGTGCCGCCTCACGAGTGGGCTATAGATTTTCCTCACTTGATGCTTAGAGCAAAAGCCCAGCGTTTTAAGGAGAAAGGTGCATCCTTGCGAGACAAAGCCCTGACTAGCACCGATGTCGTTGGAAAAATTAGCTCCATACCTGTAGTTTCACAAGTGGTTAATGGAGCAAACAATTCTAAAATTCTGAGAAAAGCACTAGACGTAACAATCGGAATACATCGTGATGCACCGATCCCCACCTTTCATAGTAACACAGCTAGAAAACGTATCTCACGTAGGAACGAGCCTAAAGACTTCGCCCATAAAATAGGATTGTTTGTGACTTGTTATGGGGATAAAAACGCTCCTGATATTGTTCAAGATATGATTGACGTGTTCGAACATAACGAAATTAAAGTTGAACTACTGAAATCAGAAAAGTGTTGCGGGATGCCTAAGTTTGAGCTTGGCGACCTGTCGTCAGTTGAAGTTCTTATGGAGCAGAATATACCCGCGTTACTAAATTTGGCACACAACGGCTTGAAGATCACGGCGCCAATTCCGAGTTGTGTATTGATGTACAAGCAGGAATTGCCGCTACTCTTCCCTGAGAATAAAGATGTTCAAGCAGTGGGTAGTGCAATGGTTGATCCTTTTGAGTTTTTGATCGGCCTAAACGAAATCGGTGGTTTAAAGACTGATTTTAAACAGCCATTCGGTAAGTTAGCTTATCACGTACCCTGTCATCAACGAGTACAGAATATCGGGCTTAAAACTAAGCAGGTTCTTGACCTAGTGCCGGAGAGTGAGGTTGTGGTTATTGAGCGTTGCTCAGGACATGATGGAACCTATGCTGTTAAAAAAGAACATTACGATTCAGCGAAACGGATATGTAAGCCTGTCGTTAAGAGAATCACTGACGCTCAGGCTGATCAATACCTAAGTGACTGTCCGATGGCAGGCGATCTTATCTCACAAGGAGTAACTGAGATACCTCATGTGTCATCTGCATTTAGCATCCTTAAATCTGCGTATGGAATATAAATTATGGCGAATACACTTACTAGAACCGATTTACTGAGCTTAGAGGATTACCAAGAGAAAAGGGCGTCCATGCGTCGCGAGTTGATGGCTCATAAATCTATACGTTACATAAGCTTAGGAGACCATGTTGGCTTATATTTTGAAGACCGCCGCACCGTTCAATATCAGATTCAAGAAATGCTGAGAATAGAACGAATTTTTGATCGTTCTGGGATTGAAGATGAACTTAAAGCTTATAATCCATTAATTCCGACTGGACGAAACTTGAAAGCTACTATGATGATTGAATATCCGAATGAGGTTGAGAGGCGCCAAGCATTAGTGCAACTTAAGGGAATTGAGGATTGTGTTTACATCAGTGTGGGAGACGGCGATAAGGCCCAACTGTTTGTTGATGAAGATATGGACAGAAGCAACGATGATAAAACGGCAGCTGTCCATTTTCTTAGGTTTGAGTTTTCTGATTCGCAGATCCGCAGCATCAAAACCGATGCTGGTTTTGTCGTAGGTATAAAACATTCGGAATATCAAGCCGAGGTGCGTCTTGCAAGCGGTACTACCTTCGATTCACTTGTGGGGGATTTTGACTGACAAAAAGTACTGACCATCTCGATAAAAAATTCCTGATGGCCGTAAAGATTTTTAGCTATACTTAGCGCAATTTTGAAAGGCTAAAGATATGTCTATGAGTATAAGTAATTGAGTGTGAGTTATGATGCGTCGGCTATAGAGGTCTTAACTGGCTTAGATCCAGTGAAAAAAAGGCCTGGGATGTATACCGACACCGCTCAGCCAAACCACCTTGTTCAAGAAGTAGTTGATAATAGCGTCGACGAGGCAATTGCAGGTCATTGTAAGGAAATACGAGTCTGCCTCAATAAAAATGGTTCAATAACCGTCAGCGATGATGGTAGAGGAATGCCGGTTGACAAGCATCCTGAAGAAAAAGTAACTGGAGTAGAAGTAATTCTGACTCGACTACACGCTGGCGGTAAGTTTTCAAAAAAAAATTATAAGTTTTCTGGGGGGCTCCATGGTGTTGGAGTGTCTGTTGTCAATGCTTTGTCGAAGACCTTGGAGATACGAGTCAAACGGGATGGGATCGAATACCAGATGCTATTCGCTAATGGGAATAAAAAAACCGAGTTGACTGAAGTTGGAAGAGTAGGGGCTAAAAATACTGGCACAGCTCTCACATTCGTCCCAGATCCCAAATATTTCGATTCGCTTAAAATATCGATATCAAAATTAAAGCATGTGTTAAGGGCGAAAGCAGTTCTATGCCCAGGGTTACGAGTTTCTTTTGAAGCTGAGAATAGTAAAGAAAAAAAAATTGAATGGCATTACGCCGACGGGTTGACAAGTTATTTGCGCGAATCGATGCCTGAGTTCAACCTTCTTCCTGCGGAGGCATTTTTAGGTGACATGGATGGTATTCATGCCTCTACGCAGTGGGCGATCCACTGGGTTGAAGATGACGGGGCGCCTGTTACTGAGAGCTATGTGAATCTGGTGCCAACTATTCAGGGTGGTACTCATGTGACGGGTTTAAAACAAGGCTTGCTCGATGCGGTCAGAGAATTTTGTGAAAACCGTAACTTACTACCCAGAGGAGTGAAACTCTCTGGAGATGACGTGTTCGACAGATGCGCCTATATCATTTCAGTAAAAATGGAGGAGCCACAGTTTTCTGGACAAACAAAAGAGCGCCTATCCTCTCGATCTTGCATGACGTTTGTTGCCGGAGTTGTTCGAGATTCATTCAGCCTCTGGTTGCATCAGCACGTCGAAATCGGTGAGAAAATTTCGGAACTTTGTATCAGCAAGGCTCAAAGCAGGCTAAAGGAAGCGAAAACTGTTAGGAAGAAAATTACTGGATCTGGTCCCGCACTTCCTGGAAAGCTCGCTGATTGCTCTTCTCAAAATATTAAACAAACAGAGCTCTTCTTGGTTGAAGGTGATTCTGCGGGAGGTTCTGCGAAACAGGCTAGAGACCGAGAGTTTCAAGCAATACTGCCGCTGAGGGGAAAAATTCTCAATACCTGGGAAGTTGACTCGGCTCAAGTGCTTGCGTCAAACGAGGTGCACGACATCTCCGTAGCGTTAGGTATCGAACCCGGGAGCGATAATTTAGCGAAATTACGCTATGGTAAAGTTTGTATACTTGCCGACGCTGATTCGGACGGGCTACATATTGCTACCTTATTGTGTGCTTTGTTTGTGAAGCATTTTAGGGCGCTCGTTGAAAATGGCCATGTCTATGTGGCGATGCCACCCCTTTATAGGATTGATGTTGGGAAGATTGTTTTCTATGCGTTGGATAATCAGGAAAAGGATGGGATCCTCGATCGTATCGCGGCTGAAAAATTGAAAGGCAAGGTTAATGTGCAGCGCTTCAAAGGCTTAGGCGAGATGAACCCATTACAGTTACGAGAGACTACCATGGCTCTCGACACTAGAAGATTAGTGAGGTTAACATTAGAAAGTGTTGATAAAACAGAGAAATTTATGGATATGTTGTTAGCAAAGAAGCGGTCTTCTGACAGGCGTGTTTGGCTCGAAACAAAAGGCAACCTCGCATCTAACCTCAAGCTTAGTGAATCGGATGTCTGAAGATAACGTTCCGTTAGAAGAAACTCTCTCTTTAGAAGAGTTCACTGAGCAGGCTTACTTAGACTATTCAATGTACGTCATATTGGACCGCGCTTTACCTCACGTCGGCGATGGCTTAAAGCCAGTGCAACGTCGAATAGTATATGCCATGTCTGAACTTGGACTCGATGCAGCTGCAAAGTTTAAAAAGTCTGCACGGACTGTGGGGGATGTGCTGGGAAAATTTCATCCACATGGAGACACTGCCTGCTACGACGCTATGGTGCTAATGGCGCAGAAGTTTAGTTACCGCTACCCATTAATCGATGGCCAAGGAAATTGGGGATCAATTGATGATCCGAAGGCATTCGCGGCTATGCGTTACACCGAGTCTCGGCTCATGCCTTACGCTGAATTACTGCTTTCAGAGCTTGGTCAAGGAACTGTCGATTGGACATTGAATTTTGATGGAACTTTAGAAGAGCCAACGGTGCTACCTGCCCGCTTACCGAATGTTCTTTTGAATGGTAGTACAGGAATAGCTGTCGGAATGGCTACAGATGTGCCGCCCCATAATATCTCTGAGGTAGGCGCCGCCTGTATATGTTTGCTGGATAAACCGCGCTCAACGGTTGACGATTTGTGTGAATACATTAAAGGGCCAGACTTCCCTGGGGGCAGTGAAATAATCACTCCACCCAGTGAAATTCGAGAAGTCTATAGGTCCGGGAACGGGAGTGTCAAACTTCGTGCGAGATGGATAAAAGAAGACGGTAATATTGTAGTTTTCGCGCTGCCTTATCAAAGTTCGAGCTCTAAAATTCTTGAGCAAATAGCCGGACAGATGTCTGACAAAAAATTACCGATGCTGGAAGATTTAAGAGATGAATCAGATCATGAAAATCCCGTCCGGCTAATTTTAGTTCCTCGCTCAAATAGGGTCGATTGTGATGCCTTAATGAACCATCTTTTTGCAAAAACAGACCTCGAAAAAAATTATAGGATTAATCTAAATGTAATTGGATTGAACGGCCTTCCAGCCGTTAAGAACCTCAAATCATTACTAGGAGAATGGATTCAGTTCAGAACTACTACGGTTACCCAGAGACTTAATTTTAGGTTAAAAAAAGTTTTATCCCGGCTCCATATTTTGGATGGATATCTCGTAGCTTTTTTAAATATTGATGAGGTTATCCGAATTATTCGTAATGAGGATCATCCAAAGAATGTGCTTATGAAAACGTTTTCGCTTTCAGAGATCCAAGCGAACGCGATCTTAGATTTAAGGCTGCGATTTCTTGCGCGTCTTGAAGAACATAAAATTATCGACGAACAAAAACAATTGGATGACGAACGGAAATCATTAGAAAAATTACTGAGTTCAAAAGCAAGGTTAAAGACTTTGATAAAAAGAGAGATACAGGAAGATGTCAAGGTTCATGGCGACGAAAGATGCTGTCCATTAGTGGAGCGGGAAGCGGCACAGGCATTATCTGAGGCTCAATTGCTAACAGCGGAAGCTATTACTGTCGTTTTGTCTGCAAAAGGCTGGGTTCGCGCTGCGAAAGGGCACGACGTGATTGCGAGCGAATTGTCGTTCAAGCCAGGAGATGAGTTTCAAGGGTTTTCACGTGGCAAAAGTAACAATAATATATTGTTTTTTGATTCCGCAGGAAGGGCGTATACACTTCCCGCGCATACGTTGCCTTCCGCAAGGGGGCTTGGCGAACCTCTGACAGGTTGGCTTTCTCCGCCTGATGGAGCACTGTTTGTGGGTTCCTTATTTTACGATGAGGCAAGGCATATCTTACTTGCGACAACATTTGGATATGGTTTTGTTGCAAATGAAGAAGGTCTTGTTACTAAGAATAAAGCGGGTAAGGGTTTAGTGAGCGTCAAAAACGGTGCTCAATTGCTACCTCCGATAGAGGTGACTAATATCGATGAGGAATGGGTCGCATGCGTAAGTAACACTGGAAATCTTTTAATATTTCCAGTGGCAGAATTGCCCTTATTATCCAAAGGAAAAGGTCAGAAAATAATGCAGTTTCCAACGAAAAAACTTAATGCAGGAGAGGAATATTTAGCCGGAATAGTAGTGTTAGGTCAAGAGGATTACTTGAAGGTAATCTACGATGATGGGCGAGAGCGCTTAATGAAAACTACGGAGCAAGAGGACTACATAAGTAGTAGGGCATTAAGAGGCAAGAAATTACCAACCAAGCGTAGTCCGATTATAAAATTGGAAAGAGTGATCAAGAACTAAACCTGCGCAAGTGGTATTTTTGAGCCCATTTTGGAGATCTCCCTGACAAATGTTGGCATTAGGTAGCCGGGCAATTTTGCTCTGAGTTGCGCCTCCAAACTAAGTGCCTCGGCATCCGAGACCTCAAAATGCGCAGATCCCGTTACGCGGTCTAACATATGCATGTAATAAGGTAAAACTCCCGCCAAAAATAAGATTTCGGATAGTCTTATAAGTGTCTCAGTATCGTTATTAATATTCTTCAATAAAACCGATTGATTAAGCAAGGTTATTCCGCTCTCTTTACACCTACGAAGAGATTCGATAGTTGGGTTATCTAATTCATTCGGGTGGTTAACATGAACAACAAGAGACGTTTGTAATGGTGTGTCGCGCATCAGTTTGATAAATCGCTTAGTTAGCCGACTAGGCAGTACTATAGGAAGCCTAGAATGTATACGGAGTCGTTCGACGTGCTTTATCTGATGGACTGATTCAAAAATTCTTTTTAATTCTTTATCATCTAATATCAAAGGATCGCCGCCACTTAAGATTACTTCCTTGATACTTATGTCTTGCGAAATTTGTTCGAACGCGCTTTCTAAAGCTTTCGACTTAATTATATGTTGGTATGGAAATGCTCGCCTAAAACAGTAACGACAGTTAATTGCACAAGCGCCAGTCGTAATAAGTAAAGCCCGCCCATGATACTTTTGTAATAGGCTATTGTTTTTTTTGAGCGGTCCTTCCTCGACTGGGTCATCGCTAAAATTTTGAGGACTCACTAGCTCGTCGTTGGTGGGTAATACTTGCAGTAATAGTGGGTCATTTGGATCTCGAGGTTTGATTCGGCTCGCGTACGCTTGTGTCACTCTGAAAGGGAAATGTGTTTTCGCCGACATCAGGGGATCAATTTGGTTAATATTCAATTCTAGCAAGGACAGTAGATCCTCTATCCGAGTGTACGAGCTTACTAATTCTTTTCGCCAATTCATTCTTAGGCTCTTTAGTGTTGTTCGCGTTATGATACTCTGAATTATTCTAAATAGGAGCTACTTAAGTTTTATGGCAACTTATAGTACAAGTCAATTCAAGCCCGGCCTCAAGATTCTAGTCGACGGCGAACCTCATAGCATTTTAGTCAATGATATCGTAAAACCGGGCAAAGGGCAGGCGTTTAATAGGATTAAAATTCGTAATTTGAAAAACGGCAGGGTTGGTGAAAAAACCTTAAAGTCCGGTGAAAGTATTGAGGCTGCTGACGTTTTAGAAGTGGAACTTCAATACTTATACAACGACGGTAGTGATTGGTATTTCATGGATAGCAAGACGTTTGAGCAAGTTTCGGCTAATTTGGATGCTGTCGGAGATGCACGGTTTTGGCTTAAAGGACAAGAAATATGTGATGTCACCTTATGGAACGACCACCCTATAGTTGTGGTGCCTCCTAATTTTGTAGTGCTGGAAGTGTCGGAGAGTGACCCTGGTCTAAAAGGTGATACTGCGTCTGGCGGAACCAAGCCTGCGGTATTAGAAACTGGAGCCACAGTCAAAGTGCCTTTGTTCGTAGAACAAGGTGAGTCCATACGAATTGACACAAGAACTGGGGAGTATGTGTCACGTTCTAAGGAAAATTAAGGCTCACGGAATGGATGACTCAAAGTCTGACAATGCCAAAACTCGCGAGGTATTCCGACGTCGTGCGCTCTTACTCCAAAAGATCCGAACATATTTCAGTTCTGAGGGAGTTACCGAGGTTAATACGCCAGTTTTGAGTGAGTTTGGATCCTGTGAGCCGGCATTAAAAAATCTGTCGTTAAATAAAGGTAGAAGGAAGTATCTTAGAACATCGTCAGAAAGTTCTTTGAAGCAGCTTTTATCACATAACTTAGGGGATGTTTATGAAATAGGACCTGTGTTTCGTGATGAAGAAATTGGTCCCTGTCACCTCGAAGAATTTACTATGGTTGAGTGGTACAGAACTAATGTAGAGTTACTTTTTCTCATTGAGGACGTAAGATGTTTATTAGCTCGGTGTGGATATCAGGATACTATAGACATAACGACGTATGCCGAGTTGTTTCAAAATGCGAGTGGTTTAAATCCTCATAATTGTGGTAATTCAGAACTTGTTTCATGTGCTATTGAGAAGGGAGTGGACTTAAAAGAGTGTGATTTAAACGATAGAGCTCTTTTGCTGGATGCCGTCTATGTTTCGGTCGTCGAACCATTGTTAAAATCATTTAGCCCCGTTTTTATTATTGATTATCCAAAGGAGCATCGCGCTTATGCGCGCCTGTCTGGGACAACTGAAACGGTTGCCCTTCGGTTTGAATTGATAATTAATGGTATTGAAATAGCAAATGGGTACGATGAAATTACCGAAAGCTTGGAGCAAAAAGATAGGTTTAATGCAGAAAATAGGCTAAGAAAGAGAAGAGGATTAGAGCAAATAGAGCCCGATGCAGCTTGGTTGGATGCGCTTTCGTCGGGTGTGCCGTCAGTTTGCGGTGTCGCATTAGGGCTAGAGCGATTAGAGATGGCATTGTGGGAAATTTCCGATATTCGAAGTCTTGGTATAAAATCATATTAATTAATTAGTTACAGATGATACCTCACAATAAACTTTTAATTTTCTGGCTGCGCCTCGAACTATGCAAAAATACCTGAAGTCCTCGGCTGCACAGCTGCTCTCGAAAAATGGTGATTTAAAAGAACATCTTTCGGGATTTAGTGAGAGACTAGAACAACAAGTGATGGCGGAGGAAGTGGCAACCGCGATAGACGCTGAAGAGGTGTTGATTTGTGAGGCCGGTACCGGCACCGGGAAAACACTAGGGTATCTTGCGCCGATATTTCTGTCTAGTAAGAAGTCAATTGTTTCAACCGCCACTAAGGCTCTCCAAGATCAGCTCTATCATCGAGACATTCCTGTTCTTAACAACTCAGTCTCTTCTGCAAAAAGTTTCGCGTTATTGAAAGGGAGGCAAAATTACTTATGCATTTATAGAATGAATAAAAGCTTCGGAGATCCCCGGCTTGATGCACTGAACCAACGATTGCTTGGTAAGACTAGTGAGTGGGCAGAACAGACCGTGACGGGAGACTTAGATGAGTTCAAAACCCTTGAGGATGGCTCGTATTTGAGACCTTTTATTACATCAACTGCAGAGAATTGTTTGGGCGCCGATTGTCCTGCTTTTAGTGACTGTTATGTAGTTAAGGTACGGAAAGAGGCAGCCGCGGCTGATGTCGTTGTCGTGAATCATCACCTTCTATTTGCAGACATAGAGCTAAAGGAGAGTGGGTTTGCTGAGTTATTGCCCGACGCGGATGTAGTAGTTCTAGATGAGGCTCATAAAGTACCTGACATTGCTTCATTATTCTTTAGTCGTTCTATATCGACACGGCAAATCTCAATGTTTTGTCAGGACTGTAGGCAGGCAGTTCAAAAAGAAGCTCCCGACATGTTGGTACTAACCTCTGAGTTAGAAAGACTTGAACAGTGTCAGCGTAGTCTTCGTGCCCAGGTCAAATCGAAAAATTCTAGGCTAACGTGGGATAGTCAAAAGACCAATGCTGTTTTAAACAAAAAGGTTGGTGATGTAGGAGACCTGTTGAGAACGGTGGGAGAACAACTTGAAATAGCTGAAGAACGTGGAATTGAGCTGGCAAATTGTTACGAGCGAGCTATCAACTTGAAGGACCGGTGGACTGTATTTGAAAACGATACGACTCCTGACCACGTGCATTGGATAGAACTTGCCAATCACAACTTCACTTTTTTTGATACTCCTATCAATGTCGCTGAAGAATTTTCTAGCCTAGTTGAGAAGTCAGGTATTTCTTGGATCATGACATCCGCAACCTTGTCTGTAAAAGGCGATTTTAGTTACTTTAAGAATTGCTTAGGATTACAGACCGCGAAGGAATGCTTTCTAGAGAGCCCCTTTGATTATAAAGAACAAGCCTTGCTGTATCTTCCAGGTTTAGAAGTAGCACCTAACGATGCTGACTATGAAAAGCGCTTAGTAGAGTCTGCTTTGCCTTTATTAGAGGCAAGTAAAGGGCGAGCATTTTTTTTATTCACAAGCTATCGATCTTTAAATGCTACTGCCGCTATCATGCGAAATTTAAATCAATACCCATTGTTAGTGCAGGGCGAGGCCCCTCGTAACCAAATTTTAAAAAGTTTCCACACTACACCTAACGCTGTTCTACTTGGGACATCTTCGTTTTGGGAAGGTGTCGATGTGCGAGGGCAGCAATTAAGCTTGGTCATCATCGACAAATTACCGTTTATGCCGCCCACTGATCCAGTTATAGAGGCTCGTATCAATCGCCTGACAGAAAAAGGTGAAAATGCATTCGAGAAAATACAGATTCCTCATGCAGTGACAGTTTTGAAGCAAGGAGCGGGAAGACTTATCCGCGACTGCGATGATCGAGGAGTACTAATGATAGGCGATAACCGACTTGAAACACGCGGTTATGGTGAAATTTTTCTGCGCTCTTTGCCTCCAATGAGACAGACTAGTGATGTTGAGGATGTACAGATCTTTTTTGGCTCTTGAATTCGATGTAACTATTTACAACATACCCATTGGAAACAACTATTTTTAGGTTTCTTGTATACTGTGTAAATAGACTTAGCAAGTGAGAAAAATGAGAATGAGTGACACAAGCGTTCTGGTTGCGAAAGTGGCAACTATGTTGAAAATGCAAAACGAGATGAATTGCCGCGTCGACATTAATTGGATTGATCGAAATCGAGAATGGTACCGCGCTATTTGGATCGAATGCGCGGAACTAATGGATCATTTTGGCCATTGGAAATGGTGGAAGCATTCTTCAACAGACCTTCCGCAAGTAGTTTTAGAAATTGTCGATATCTGGCATTTTGGCTTGAGTCTTAAGCTTACACAATCGAAGAATGTCTCTGATTTAGCAGAAGAAATTGCCTCTGACTGGAATAGCCAGACCGATGATTTTGAGTTCCTAGATGGGGTTGAAAAAATTGCGCTAGACGCCCTTCGCAATAGGGAATTCAACGCGGCATTAGTGAGAGTGCTTTTGGTGAAATGTGATGCTGATTTTAACACCTTGTACAGAAACTATGTTGGCAAAAACGTTCTAAATCTCTTTCGACAAGAAAATGGTTACAAAGAGGGGACGTATAAAAAAATATGGGGTGGAGAGGAAGATAACGAAGTCCTAGCTCGGCTTATGTTAGACATGAATAGCGATTCAGATTCTTTTGTTACAGAAGTACAGAAGCTCCTAGAGCTGAACTATCCTTTTAATGACTAGATCTATTGACGCATTTCCAGGATTTTAAAGTTTTGTCTCGCTTAACTTTCCAGAAATTTCTCAGCGTCTAAGGCTGCCATACAACCGCTTCCGGCCGACGTAATAGCTTGCCTGTAAATAGGGTCAGAGACATCTCCCGCGGCAAAGACTCCCTGTACGCTAGTTTGGGTCGCGTAAGGGCTCTGCGGATAGCCAGTTTTTATATAGCTTTTTTCCATTTCTACTTGTCCTTCAAAGATTGCTGTGTTTGGCTGGTGGCCGATAGCGATGAAAACACCTAGCGCTTCTATCTCAGTAGTGTTTTCAGACTTGGTGTCACGCAACCGAATGCCAGTAACTCCCGATGCATCTCCTAGAACTTCATCGAGGGTGGTATTCCATTCGATTGCCACGTTGCCATTCTCGGCTTTTTCAAGCAACCGGTTGGCAAGAATTTTTTCAGATCTAAACGCATCCCTCCTATGAACTACCGTAACCTTACTCGCGATATTCGAAAGATAAAGTGCTTCTTCTACCGCAGTGTTGCCGCCACCTATTACTGCAACGGGCTTATCTTTGTAAAAAAATCCGTCACAGGTAGCACAAGCAGAAACTCCTTTCCCTTTATACGCTTCTTCTGATGCTATTCCCAGGTATTTGGCCGAAGCTCCCGTAGCAATAATTAATGCATCGCAAGTATAGGAGTTACTGTCTGCATATATCGAGAAAGGTCGCTTGCTCACGTCAACTTTATTCACATTATCGTACACTAATTTAGTGCCGAATTTTTCGGCGTGCCTTTTCATTCTTTCCATCAATTCTGGACCTTGAACTCCAAGATCGTCACCCGGCCAATTATCAACGTCTGTCGTAGTCGTCATTTGCCCTCCGACTTCGACGCCAGTGATAAGCATTGGTGAGAGTGCAGCCCGCGCCGCATAAACCGCACCGGTGTAACCAGCTGGCCCTGAGCCGATTAATATTACTTTGTGATGATTTTTTTCCATAGAATAAATGCTAGCATGTTTTTCGGTCTGCTTATGACAAATATTTTGAGCTATATACTTATGACCGTCTTCAGATAAAATATTAATGGTAAGAAACAGTATAGAAGCTTATCACCATGACAGACTTACCTAAACAGATGAAAGGAATTCAGATTCAAGAGCCGGGAGGACCAGAGGTACTTGCACTAACGGTGTGCGACATACCTACTATCGCAAACTCTGAGGTTTTGATAAAGGTTCATGCGGCCGGAGTCAATCGTCCCGATTGCTTGCAGAGAGCTGGTTTATATATTGCGCCAGAGAATGCTAGCGCGTTGCCGGGCCTCGAAGTTTCTGGGGAGATTGTTGCTACGGGTACGAACGCGGGGAAATGGAATGTAGGAGACAAAGTAGTAGCATTGACACATGGAGGCGGTTATGCCGAATACTGCACTGCGGAGCACTCGCATTGCCTACCATGGCCAATAGGACTGAGCTCAGAAGAAGCTGCCGCGCTGCCTGAGACGACGTTTACCGTGTATCATAATTTGATTGAGAGAGGTGAGCTCAAACAAGGAGAATCTGTTTTAATCCATGGCGGGAGCAGTGGGATTGGATCCACCGCAATACAGATAGCTAGGGCGACTGGGGCGAGAGTAATCGTAACAGCAGGAAATACTGAGAAATGTAATTATTGCTTAAGACTAGGGGCAGATTTTGCGATTAATTATAACGAAATCGACTTTGTCAAAGAAATCAGTGTCATACAAAACGATTCCGGCGTCGATGTGGTTCTTGATATGGTGGCCGGTTCATATGTGAAAAGAAATGTCGGGCTTTTGGCGCCCGATGGAAGATACATAATGATCGCTTTTTTGGGTGGCATCAAAGCTGAGTTAAATTTCGGACAATTTCTGACGAAAAGATTGGCTATGAAAGGTTCTACCCTTCGGCCACAATCGGTCGCTCAAAAAGCTGCTATAGCGGCACAAGTGCATACTCATGTTTGGCCGCTAGTGGAAGATCGCAAAGTAACCAGCAACATATATGCGTCTTTTCCGCTAGCGGATGCGAGCAAAGCTCACCGCCTTATGGAGAGTAGTGCACACCTAGGCAAGATCGTCTTAAAGATTATATAATGTCGTATGCAGACAGTTCTGCACAGTGATTTAGCTAGCCGTAACCTTCGCTAGGTAGAAGCTTAGCTGTCCGCTCTATATAAGAAATTATCGTTGCCCTCAGGAGGGTTCGAAATGAAATCAGATTATTTGTTTACCAGCGAATCCGTGTCGGAAGGACATCCCGATAAAGTATGTGACAGAATTTCTGATGCTATCGTAGACGCTTACCTTGGAGCAGATCCACTTTCAAGGGTGGCAGTCGAGACATTAACCACTACCAATCGTATTGTGATCGCGGGTGAGGTGCGTGGACCCAGCGCAATAGATCAGGCTGCTATTGAACAGATTGCTAGAAGTGCAGTAAAAAACATCGGTTATGAGCAAGATGGTTTTCATTGGGAAAATGCTGATGTTAGTTGCCATGTGCATAATCAATCGACCGACATCGCTCAAGGTGTCGATAGCGCTCAGGATAAAGACGAGGGTGCTGGAGACCAAGGCATCATGTTTGGTTACGCTTGCCAGGAAACTGAGGTTTTGATGCCCGCGCCCATACATTACAGTCATCGGATTTTAGAAAATTTGGCTGCCGCCCGTCATCGAGGAGATGCCAACGGGTTGGGACCTGATTCTAAGAGTCAAATTACTCTCCGGTATTGCGATGGTAAGCCCGTTGGTGCGACTTCTATTGTCGTTTCTACTCAGCATGTCGAAGAATTAAGCCAAGACGATGTTAGAGAATTAGTCAGGCCATACGTGGTCGCATCGATCCCAGACGGTTGGATGTGTAGTGACCAAGAATTTTATGTTAATCCCACAGGACGTTTTGTAATTGGCGGTCCGGACGGTGACGCTGGACTAACTGGTAGGAAAATTATTGTTGATACATATGGTGGTGCCGCCCCTCATGGCGGAGGGGCGTTTTCAGGGAAAGACCCTACGAAGGTTGATCGGTCGGCTGCATATGTTTGTAGATACCTCGCGAAGAATATTGTTGCAGCAGGCTTTAGTGACAAATGTACAATACAGCTTGCTTACGCGATTGGCGTAGCAAAACCTTTGTCCATCTATGTTGACACCCACGGGACCGGTACAGTTAGTGAGAAGGTCCTAGAAGGTGCGCTTGGCAAAGTCATTGATCTGAGTCCAAGAGGAATACGAGAGCATTTAGAATTGAGTCGACCTATATACGAGCGCACAGCCGCTTACGGACATTTTGGACGGACGCCGGATGTTGACGGTGGGTTTACTTGGGAAAAAACAGATCTTGTTGAGGCTCTAAAAAGTGAGCTTTCTTAAGTGTGTGCACGTAAGTTTAAATGTGCGTAAAAAATTTAACCGTTTTATAGTTTGAAAAAATATCATACAGAGGATTTAAAAGTGCTTCAGAAAACTAAAAATAGTAGCGTTACTAAGACTAGAAAATCGAAGGTTAAAAAAGATTTCGTAGTCGCCGACCTCACGTTAGCTGATTTTGGGCGTAAAGAAATAGCACTGGCCGAACAAGAAATGCCTGGCTTAATGTCTTTACGGGATGAATTCGGAAAAACGAAGCCTCTCAAGGGCGCGCGTATAACTGGATCGTTACATATGACCATTCAGACCGCCGTCTTGATAGAAACGTTGCAGCACCTAGGGGCCAAAGTAAGATGGGCTAGTTGTAATATATTCTCTACGCAGAACCATGCTGCCGCCGCGATTGCTAAAGGAGGTACTCCAGTCTATGCAGTGAAAGGCGAGTCGATAGAGGACTACTGGTCTTACACGGATAAGATACTAGATTGGGGCAATGGGAAAGGGCCCAATATGATTTTGGACGATGGCGGCGACGCTACGATTTTTGTGATACTCGGATACCAAGCTGAAGAAGATCCATCGATTTTGGAAAGGGCACCAGCTAATGAGGAAGAGGCGTTACTTTTCGCTCAATTGAAAAAATCCATGAAAAGGGATCCCGGTCGATTTCATCGGATTCTTACTGATATCCGCGGAGTTACGGAAGAGACTACGACAGGTGTACACAGACTCTATCAACTCCTGGAAAAGAATCAGTTGTTGTTTCCTGCGATGAACGTGAACGACTCAGTGACTAAATCAAAGTTCGATAACCTGTATGGGTGCCGGCATTCGCTAGTGGATGCAATTTTTAGAGCGACAGATGTCATGATTTCTGGAAAAGTTGCGGTAGTTGCTGGGTATGGCGACGTCGGGAAGGGTTCGTGCCAGTCATTGAAAGGTCAGGGTGCGCGTGTGATCGTTACTGAGATTGATCCTATTTGTGCTCTTCAAGCGGCTATGGAAGGGTATGAAGTGATGCCCATGGATCAAGCATGTCTCGAAGGGGACATATTTGTGACAACAACCGGTAACGCGGATGTGATTACAGAGCAGCATATGAAAAAAATGAAGGATTTGGCTATTGTTTGTAACATCGGTCATTTCGACAGTGAGATACAAGTTGAAAAACTCAAAAAATACAAATGGACCGAAATCAAGCCGCAAGTTCATAAAATTGCTATCAAGCCGAACAAAAGCATTCTTCTCTTAGCTGAAGGGAGATTAGTTAACTTAGGATGCGCTACCGGTCATCCTAGCTTTGTTATGTCGGCAAGTTTTACGAATCAGACTATAGCGCAAATTGAGATGTTCAATCATCCAGAACGCTACCCACTTGGGGTATACGTGTTGCCTAAACTATTAGACGAAAAGGTGGCTCGATTGCACTTAGACAAGCTAGGTGTTGGTTTGGATACGCTGAAGAAAAAACAGGCTGATTATATTGGCGTTCCCGTGAATGGGCCCTATAAACCGGATCACTATAGATACTGATCATTATATGTTGCACATTGTTGCGGTGGTGAGTGGGCTGACTTGCCCCTGCTAGGT
>CALJHG010000068.1 GCA_938075585.1 uncultured Gammaproteobacteria bacterium
TATACCCAAAGGAATAGAACTGCAAGGTTAATGCACAATCTCGTATTCCAGTTACGATTTTTTTAAACCGCTCTCTCAGCTGATGCACATTCAATTCCGATGTGTCTAGATACAAATCACTTTTCGCAAACAAAGGACCCATCAAGCTTCGTTCATACTCTATAGCCTCACTAATAGCTAACTTCTTTGAAGACGCGGGATGCTTTCTTCTCGTTGCGCTATATCGCCGGAGTAAGGTTTCAGTTGTAGCATCGATAAAAAATAATTCTGGTTTTACCCCTTTATCATTCAATATACTTATAAAGGCTGGGAGATCTTTGATCGTAGGCGGAACGTCATTCCTGGAATCTATAACTACAGCAACTTTGCTGAGGACACCGTCAGACTGCTGAGTCAAATAATCCGAAAAATGTAGCAAAATTCCTAGAGGCAGATTATCAATACAATAGAACCCTATATCTTCTAAAGCATGAAGAGCGGCTGTCTTACCGGCGCCTGACAAACCTGAAATAATTACAAGACGTCTTTCCTCTAGCATAAGTTCTCTGATAATAATGGTTAAATCTCTCCCAGCACAAGTCTATTAGAACCGCGTCTTGAATTGTCTAGCAATCGAACGCTATTCAAATTCAGGTTTGACTGATCGCGGGTAGGTTGCACGCGCACGTATTAAACGACTTCTCTAGAAGTACCCTCTTGTAGCGCTCGCACCAGCCTTTAACACTGCTCAAAATAAAAAAATAGGATTAAGCCATTGTTATAATATCTGCTAGTCAACTCAGCTCTTTTCTCTCTATCGAGGCTGGAATTAATAATGATTCTCGGTACTTAGCTACTGTTCGTCTAGCGACCTTAATACCCTGATCTGACAAAATAGTAGCTAATTTACTATCACTGAGAGGCTTCCCTTTGTTCTCCGATGCAATTAATTTCTTAATTATTGCGCGTATTGCGGTAGATGAAATAGTGGCACCAGAAGATCCACTAACGTGGCTAGAAAAAAAATACTTCAGTTCAAAAACTCCTCTCGGGGTGTGCATGTATTTTTGGGTAGTAATTCGTGAAATAGTGGATTCGTGCATATCCAAAGAGCTGGCAATTTCATTTAAGACTAGAGGCTTCATCGCTTCTTCGCCGAATGCTAAAAATGCACTTTGATGTTCAACAATAGCACGGGCGACTCTAGACAGAGTGTCGTTTCGGCTTTCTATACTTTTAATTAACCAGCGCGCCTCATGTAAATGAGTTTTAATGGTCAACTGATCTTCTTTTTTTTCAATCTTTCTAGCAAGATTTGAGTATGATAAATTCACTCTAATCTTGGGCACCGCTTCATTATTCAACTCGACATTCCAGCCTCCTTTTTCCCAAAATACAAAAACGTCTGGAACGATATAATCTTTAGATACGGTACCATACTGTTCTCCTGGTCTTGGGTTTAGATCTTTAATTAACCTTAGAATATGTATTAATTCGTCTTTCCTAATGCCTAAATTATCTAAAATATCTTGGTAATTTCTCGTCCCCAATAAACTCATATGTTGGTCTACGCATAGGCAAGCTTCGTTCAAAAGTGGTGTATCTCTCGGTAATTCAGCGAGTTGCAAAAGAAGACACTCCGAAAGACTGCGTGCGCCAACACCTATTGGATCAAATTCTTGAATGATTTTTAAAACTAAATTAATTTCATCTATCTCTGGTACAGGCTCAATCGAGCCGCGCAAGGTTTCTTTAATTTCGTCCAACGAGCAACTTAGCCTGCCCGTATTATCTATAGCGTCTATTATAGAAACAGCTACCACATAATCTATATCGCTTAAGTTAAGAAGATTTAATTGCCAAAGCAAATGGGCCTTAAGAGAACCTAGGTGCGCCCCCTCTATATCAGATATGTCACCGCTATGAGTGAAAGAAGACGCGTGCTCGTCGTATGCTTGATTACCTTCAAGAGCATGAGATGGACTGATTTCTATCTCGGGTGTTTTGTCCTCAATCTCTAAATCAGTTACCTGATCAGTCACATCAACATCTGGCTCGTCGATTTCTAGCATCATATTCGACTCAAGCGCCTCGCGTATCTCGAGATTCAGCTCTGCCGTTGAAAGCTGAAGAAGCCTGATCGCCTGCTGCAGTTGAGGCGTCATCTTTAATTGCTGACTAGTTTTTAATTGGAGGAGCGTCTTCATAGCTCACGACGCTTCAAAAAATTCAAAATAGTGATCCAAACATTTGACAAGAACATGAGGCCATCAAATACTAAAGCTATCACCTAAATATACGCGCCTGACCGTGTCATTTTCCAATATTCCAGTAGGATCGCCCGACGCAATGATGGTGCCTTCATTTACGATATATGCACGATCACATATCCTTAGCGTCTCTTGCACATTGTGATCGGTTATAAGAACGCCAATGCCTACGTTTTTTAGGTGGGCTACGATGGATTGAATATCACCGACAGAAATAGGATCTACGCCCGCGAAAGGTTCATCAAGTAATATAAATCTCGGCTCGGTGGCTAACGCTCGTGCAATTTCGACGCGTCTTCTTTCACCGCCGGATAAAGACATACCTACGCTATGCCTAATGTGAGAAATATGAAATTCGTTCAATAACGAATCGAGCTTTATTAGTCTCTGCTCTGCGCTAGCAACACCCGCTATCTCTAGAACTCCTAAAATATTTTCCTCCACGGTAAGTTTCCGGAAAATAGAAGCTTCTTGTGGCAAATATCCGATGCCCTTGCGGGCTCTCGCGTCCATAGGTAGGCCAGTTATATCTTCTAAATCAAGCTGAATGGACCCACCGTCGCTTTTAATCAGTCCCACAATCATATAGAAACTGGTCGTCTTTCCTGCACCATTAGGTCCGAGCAGTCCCACTACTTCACCGCTATCCACATTCAGACTGACACTTTTTACTACTTTCCTACTGCTAAAAGCCTTGCGGAGATTACTCACTACAAGACTACTCATAGGTAAAAGACACCTTACACCTATCGCTGTTATCTAATTCGTCTTTCATTAGTTTTTACCTATCTCTTTTTCTTTAGGAGGTATGACAATACGTACGCGATCTTTAGGTCGATCGTTAGTATTAGCCGATTTACTAGAAGAACGCGAGGTTCGAACCGTAGCAATACTTTTTTCGGTATCATAACTTATGCGGTAGCCTTGGGTTAATCTTAAACCTTGCGTAACCTTGGCCTTGCCGGTCAAAAAGAACATATTATCAAAGGCATGCATCTCAATTATTGCCCCCTCACCTTCAATATCCTCGCCCTTATCAGGCGTCTGCCTAAAAGTAGCTAGTCGACCCTCTAAGATCGCTTCCTCTAAATCTCTCTCGGGTGTGAAAGTTGCGGTTAATTTATCACCAGTCATAACTATTGAACCCTGCACTAATACTACATTACCAATATATACAGTAGTACCCGCCTGATCATCTAATTCTGCAAAATCTGCCTCTATTTCAATCGGTTGCTCAAAATCAGTCGAAAGGCCCAATAGAGGGCATGATAAAATCGTGAGGCCACTCAAACTTAAAATAATTGAAAAAACTCTTGTAAAACTCACGAAAAAATCTCCAACCAGTAATATTATCCAGACGTTTTATTTTTATGCTTACTCCTAACTTCACGAACTAACTCAAGATGATTGTGAGAAAAATTCGCACGAAGTCCTATGGAATGGGTCACGGCAGATGGATGGATAATGATGGAGTGTTCATTACTTTCAGCGTACTCGTCATCCGGCAGAACTCGTAATTCCGAGGTTAGGGCTTGAATTATCCTTTTTTGTTCAGAATCTAAACGCCAAATCTCTACCTCTCCATGCAATAGAATAACTTCGTTTCCTGAACTCACCCACCCCGTCTCAGATTTGACATGCCAAGGCTGGCCAACAGCATTATATAATTGTAAATAAGGGTTTTGCAGATCCATTGAATCATCGCTCGGAAAATGTTCTACCAAATCCGCATATAAAATCGTGCGCACCTCGCCACTTTCGTCCATTGTGCGACGGACCATATTCTCTATAAAATAATCTGGATCCTCTAGATCTCGCTTTGAACTGATAATTCCAGCATCATCTATTTCCATAGAAAGCCAAAGGCTATAGATCATCCCACAGAACAGTGATACTGAAATGATCCAGATTTTCATGGCGCTGTGTTTTTTACCGTTACGATATACAAATGAGCCATCATTTTAAAATACCTTCGCCCTCAGTAAGTCATGCATATTTATTACCCCAATCAATTTCTTATTTTTACCGATAATTGGAAGGGCATTAATTTTTTCTTCTTGCATAAGTTTTAAAGCTTCTGCAGCGAGAGCATTATAGCTTAAAGTTTCACACTCTCTGGTCATCCCTGCGTCTAATCTAGTGGTTCTGACATCTAAACCAATTTCTATCATTCGCCTCAAATCTCCGTCCGTAAAGATCCCCAGCACATCCCCAGAGTCGTTTATCACGACAACCAACCCTAGTCCACATCTACTAATTTCACGCAGACCCTCGCTAATGGATGAATCTAATGAAATCGTAGGCATATCAGCCCCTGAGTGCATGACATCTTCTACGGTGAGCAATAAACGTCTGCCCAGGCTACCGCCAGGATGAACCATTGCAAAGTCCTTCTCTGTAAATCCACGGGATTCGAGTAACGTCACGGCCAGTGCGTCG
This sequence comes from uncultured Gammaproteobacteria bacterium, assembly GCA_938075585.1. Lineage (GTDB taxonomy): Bacteria > Pseudomonadota > Gammaproteobacteria > UBA4457. Next base: position 4,689 of record CALJHG010000068.1, read on the forward strand.
CCAACCGCCAATGTAACAGTTGTACTGGACGTCGGTGCGAGACCTAGAGGACAAGCCTCCTCGTCGGTTCCAGTAAAAACATGGATATCAGCGCTCTTTGCTAGTGTTGATGAATTATCGCCTGTAAACGCTATTAACTGGATACCGAGTCTCTTCAGAACCGGAATTAAAACAACTAGTTCCTGAGTCTCACCAGAATTTGACAGTGCCAATACAGTATCGTGCTCAACTATCATTCCGACGTCACCATGACTTGCTTCCCCGGCATGAACAAAAAACGACGGCGTACCCGTACTCGCTAGAGTGGCCGAAATTTTCCTCCCGATATGGCCTGATTTTCCAACACCGATGACTACCAACCTTCCCTTACATTCCAAAATGCAGTCAACCGCATCATGAAAATTTCTACCTAAATTTGTAGCAGTCGCAGTTAGCGCCTTGGCCTCAGCTTGTAGTACTTTTTGACCAATAGAAACATAAGATCCCTTGCTGTGACTTTCGGGGTCAGTAATACGTTTTTCTGTCATAGTGGTTAATCATCTCCTACCGGTAATTATACAATTCTAGTGACTACATACCTGTGAATAATAAAAATTGATAGCCTACAAAAATAAAAGTCAGGACGAAACCATTGGAACGTGTCAGAAAACCGTTAGCACTTCGGGTCAACAAAATAACAATCAATATCACACTAATCAGTACCATACTAATCACATCGCGAAATAGTATCTCTGGCGGCATCAAAAAACTGGGAGCGAGCAATGCGGGCATAGCTAAAACACCCAAGCTATTGAAAATATTCGACCCAATAATATTTCCTATCGCCATATCACTTTTGCCTTTTATCACGCTCATTAATGATGCAGCTAATTCAGGAAGACTGGTTCCAACCGCCACGATAGTGAGTCCTATAACCGCCTCACTAATCTCCAACAATCTTGCCAGATCTATCGCTCCCAGAACCAAAAATTTGGAACCTCCAATTAGGCCAACGAGGCCTAAAAATAAGTTAAAAAGTGGCAAATATATAGCAGGCTTACGATAGCACTCTTCACTATACGCTAAACTAACATCAGCGCTAACTTGTCCACCATAAATCATAAAAAGTAATACCGCGACTAAAGATGTTAACAAAAAGATGCCGTCTGTCAGACTCAGATTTAAATCTATCAAGACAAAACATACTGCCAACATTGAAGCTACCATTAGAGCGAGATCTCGGCCGATAGGAGGACAATCTACACGATTAGTCGAAACCAGCAGCGTTATACCCAAGACGAGACCGATATTAGCGATATTTGAACCTAAGGCGTTGGCCACTCCTAGTAAAGGACTACCCTCTATGGCTGCAGAGGCAGATACTAACACTTCGGGGAGTGACGTCGCCAAGCCTACTATAACAATCCCGCATAATAAGGGGGAAATACCAAGATACTTTGCTGTACCCAATGCCCCGATCACAAAGCGATCTGCGCCATACACCAAAATTAATAGGCCGCCCACGATAAACGTTAGGATAGTCAGCATGAGAAACGAAATGTTAAAGTCATATCTTAATGATGCCAGATAAAGTCAACAGTTAATATTCTTACTGCACTCCGTACGCAAGTTATAGTATTCTCAAACAATCCAAAGTGAAGAATCAATCGTATTGAAGGCAATAATTTTAGCTGCAGGGAGGGGAACTAGGCTAAGGCCTATAACCAACCACACACCAAAAGCATTGATTTGTGTGAACGGTGAGTGCCTAATAGAAAAACATCTTCGCGCATTAAAATTAGCCGGTATCCGAGAGATAGTAGTCAACTTGTGCCATCTCGGAGAATTGATCGAACAGAAATTAAAAAATGGCGCGCAATATGGTCTCAAGATTTCTTATTCAAAAGAATATGGCAAAGAACTAGAAACTGCTGGAGGGATAAAACAGGCATTGCCTATGTTAGGGAATCAACCCTTTCTTGTAATAAATGCAGACATACTAACGGATTTCCCCTTCAATCAGCTCCCCAATAAAGTCGAAGAGGCCCATTTAGCCTTGGTACCAAACCCCGAAAGCCATAATGGTGATTTCAATTTGGAAGGAAGTCTTTTAACTAACGAAAAGCCTTCGCCCTATACTTATTGTGGGATAGGAGTTTATAGTCCCGCTTTCTTTTCGGAAATTCCAGATGGCAAAATAGCGCTGGGTCAAATTCTCCGAAAAAAAGTGAATAGAAAGCAGGTCACAGGTGAACTATACAAGGGAGTTTGGCACGATGTTGGAACGATTGATAGATTAAGAGCCGTAACCCAACTAAATTACTAAACGCTAAATATAGGCCATTATCTCCAACCTCATCTAACCGCCTAGTCGGAACTGCCAATACGACTCATTCTATCATCCGCTAATTGTGCCGAAAGTGAGGTTGGATAGAGCGCCTTAAGCTCTTTAACTACCCGAAGTGCCGTTTTGTCGTCCCCCAGTTCGTGATGCGAATATGCCAATTTTAGCATTGCCGCCGCTAGATGCACGCTTTCTGGAAAAATTTTTATCAACCTATCATAAGCAATTATAGCTTCCATGAAATTCCTTCTGAGGTAATGTGCTTCAGCCGCCCTAAACAAGGCATCATCGGCAAAATCGTGATCGTGATACAAGCTATAGAATTTACTGAATGCTTGATTAGCCGCCGTGTAATCACCCGACTTTAGTAAGTCTACAGCATCGTCAAACATCGACTTAGGATCTAATGTTAGTTCAGGCGCTACAATTATTTCTTCAGCTTTAGTGGAATCGAGCAATCTATTTTCAGTACTAGACTCATCGCTCACCAAAACCGCTTCTTCAAGTCTTAGGCCAGATATTTCAACCTGCTCGGGTTTGATCTTCTGGTCAAATTCTATACTGTCGATTCGACGCGATACTGCTTCGATATTTTTTGCCAATTCCGCGCGAAAAGTTTCGGCAGCAAAATTCTGATTTTCAATTGTCCCACGCAGAATTCTGACTTCCTGCTCTAGCCTATCCACTTGCGAAGACAGATCTATTAGAGCTTTACTCGCTAATATTGTTTCGATCTTATTTAGTCTTGTTTCGAAAGTATCATCAATACCCTCTGCCAAAATGTTTACTGGGTTGACTAGCAAACATAAAATAAGTAACTGGGCACAGGATCTTTTTGCCAACACCCAGCAAGTACTGCAAAAGAAAAATCTATCGATAAACAAATTCAACTCGCCTATTAAGCGCATAAGCCGCTTCGTTGTGCATCAGCTCTATTGGACGTTCCTCTCCATATGTTACAACTGACACCTGTAACTCAGGCACACCTAGCAAACTCAACCGTCTTTGTATTGACTGGGCCCGTCTTTCCCCTAATGCTAAGTTGTACTCTCGAGATCCTCTTTCATCAGTATGTCCTTCTAGGACTAGTTTAGTATTCGAGTTTTTGATCAGATATCCAGCATGTGCCTCAATAGCGGCGATATATTTTTCTAAAATTTCAGAACTATCGTAAGCAAACTGAAAGACTCGAATATCTAGCAAAGACGCCACATCAACATTATAGCTATCCAATAATCTTCCATCTAAAGCTTCCGGTGATACTTCTCTCGCGCTAGCTAACCCCATTGTTTCTACTGAAGCTTCGGAGACAGTCACTGGTGATAACCTTTTTTCGACTACTCCTTCTGATCCCTCCCCCGAAAACATACCGCAGGAGGTACCAGACAAGAAGATAATAAATATTATAGCGATCCGTCCAAGTTGTCTCATTAAATACTCCTTCCATTTTATGTCCAAATAATAACCTACTTCCTAACGAATTAATGGCCCCCAAACAGGTTCCCTAACTTCGCCTCGCTGAGCCACCAACTTTTGCTTAGTGAAGCCGTCAGCAGAAACTGCAGCTAGTTGGCTTCCATCTTCAGTTACGGTCGCATAGATAATCATAGCCCCGTTGGGCGAGAAGCTGGGCGATTCATCTAGCTCACCGATCGTAACTGCCTCATAAATTTTTGTCCGAAGATCTAGCAAAACTATACGATAGATCCCTTTAATTCCATTCACCAAAACCAGCTTTCTACCATCGGGTGAATAACGAGCTCTAGTATTATATCGGCCCATATTATAGGTAATTCGCTTTATCGAATTATCAGCCAAATTAAAATGGTAAATTTGTGGACCATCCCCCCTATCCGAAGTGAAAACTAATCCTCTGCCGTCTGGTGCCCACGCGGGCTCAGTGTCGATTGCACCATGCCGCGTAACACGCATTAAGCTTTTTACCTTAAGATCATACAAATAAATTTCTGGGTTCCCATCACGGGATAAGGTAACAGCCAGCTTTTCACCATCTCTGGAAAATGTAGGAGAACTGTTAATCCCTTTACCATGAATTATCCTTTCTCGCCGCCCGGTGGCCAAATCCTGCAGATAAACAGCCGAATTACGTCCTTCGAACGAGACGTAGGCTAAGCGTTTTCCGTCCGGTGACCAAGCAGGCGATAAAATAGGTTCGGTGGACTGCAAGATAGTTCGCGCATTATAACCATCAGAATCAGAAACTTGTAACCTATAAATTTTTCCTCTATCCGAATCTTGATCGACAGTGATATAAGCCAGTAAGCTAGTGTATGCACCAGGCTTATCAAGAAGCTTTTCATATATGAAGTCGCTCACTTTGTGACTACCAAAGCGCAAATCATCACTCTGTACAGGTATTCTGTAGCCGAGTAATTGTTTGCCACTGTATACATCAATCAATCTAAAATTGATATCAATCGTTCCCGCGTTCTTCTTTGATAGTTTACCAATAACTAGATTTTCTATCCCTAGACTCGTCCAATTTTTCGCTCGAACGTCTTCCAATGCGGCGGGTAAGGCAGGCATATCGTTCACGGGGAGTGACCTAAATAAACCAGATCTCTCTAAGTTATTGCGAATAATAGCAGCCACATCAATTAAAGACTCACCCGTATTATTCTCGAATGGCACTATAGCAATAGGCAATGCAGTAGAGACTCCTTTTTCAATTTTTATCACTAAGTTTTCGGCAATCGTCTCAAAAGAAAACAAACCGCACACAGATACTATTAGCGCAACTGTCCAGCTCAAGCGACTGCTATAACATCGGGTCGAAGACAAAAGATATACTCCTCATTTTTCGAAAAAGGCGGATTGACTCGGGTACTGGTAATGGCGAAGCCTTCTGCACGGCATTTTTTGCGTGGCGGTCAAATATTTCATTGCCACTAGATTGAGTAACAGCCACGCTAGCGACGTTTCCATCTGGTAACAGACGAATAGCAAGAGTGCAAGACAACTGCTCAAAATTTGGCAAAATATTGAAAGAACGCATAACACGAATTTTTATCGCTCTTTTTATACCATCAAGTTCACTTTCGTCTGCCACCCTCTGTGCTTCTGCCTGAGCTACCTTCCTCGCAGCTTCAACTTCACTCTTTTCCCTCTCAGCCTCCTTTCGCGCGCGCTCTGCCTGCATTGCCAGCTTCTTCTCTCTTTCAGCATTTTGTTCCGCTATTGCTGCTTCCTTATCAGCTTTGGCCTTGTCGGAGGCAGCCTTCTTCGTGGCAAGTTCTAACTCTTTCTTACGCTTTTTGATTTCTTGTAAACGTTTCTCTTCGTCTTTTCTCTTCTTTATCGCCTCGTTTCTCTTTTGCATTGCTAAATCAAGTTTTTGTTGCAACACTTTCTCTTTTTGAGCTTCTGCAGAACGGATCCCATCCATCTCTCGTTCCAAAGCGACTTTATCAATCGCTACTGCACTAACTATTTCCGCCTGAATCGGAACGGGCGTAATCAAATCTGACTCACTCGCTGAAATAGCAATCATAAGTAATACCGCACCTGAATGAACTATCATTGATAGTAAAAGCGGCGTAGGCTTCAGAAAAAATTTTTGAAGTTTTCGGGGTATCATCACTTTATTTAGGCACAGAATAAGGTTCAGTGATTAAACCCACATCTTTTACGCCCGCGCGCTGAATCAGAGTCATCACCCTTACCACTTGACCATAATCACTGCGATTATCGCCCGCGACAAGAATATCGGTATCAGGACGATATTTCATCACCGCGGCAATGCGATTGATTAGTACTTTATCAGTGATAGGTTGCTCCGGATGCTCTCCGATATCTATAAAAATATTGCCCTCAAAATCTACTGAAACCACTATAGGTTCATACTGTCCAGGAGAAATTATTTCCGACGGAGCTAGCGGCAGACTAATCTTAACGCCCTGAGTTATTAACGGAGCCGTAATCATAAATATAATCAACAAGACCAGCATCACATCGATATATGGCACCACATTTATTTCAGAAATTATTTTACGTTGACGGCCACGGTACGTTCTCATTTAGCTAGCTCTATTCTTTCGCTTGCCGCCGAATAATGGCAAGAAATTCTTCGATAAAAAGTTCTGAACGACCGTAGATTTGATCTATAGCGGTAGAATATCTATTAAAAGCTACAACTGCTGGTATAGCTGCGAATAGCCCCATTGCGGTCGCAACAAGTGCCTCTGAGATCCCGGGCGCAACCATGGCTAAGGTCGCCTGATGCACATTCCCCAAAGCTTGGAACGAATTCATGATGCCCCAAACAGTTCCCAACAGACCTACATAAGGACTTACGGAACCAATTGTAGCAAGCGTAGGTAAGTCAGACTCAAGCGTTTCAAGCTCTTTGCTCAAACTAATTTTCATCGAGCGTTCACACCCATCTAGTATCTCAACTGCTTCTATCCGACCTTGTTTACGCAAGCGCACAAATTCGCCAAACCCAGCCTCAAAAATCAAAGCAAGGCCGGCGGTCTTAGGCAGATCATTAGCGGTCACTCTCTCATACAAAACCGTAAGATCCTTACACGACCAAAACTCATTCTCAAAAACGACAATCTGCTCCCGAACTTTTTTTAAGTAACTTCGTTTAGAAAAAATTACTCCCCAAGAAATGACGGATGCAGCAAAAAGTAAAACCATAACGAGCTTTACTAAAAAGCTCGCGCCCAGTATCAAGCTACCGATGGATAAGTCACCCTCCACCTTGAAAAACCCTCCTAACTAAATGGGGTATTCGTTTTGGTACAAACGTTATCATATCAACACACCCTACAACATTTACCGCACTACAAACTAATACATTAGATACCGAAACTTCTTGCTCAAACCGCACACTCGCGCCCCTTAAATCAAGTAAATCAGTTTTAACAGTTACTTGGTCATCGAACTTCGCTGGCTTCCGAAAAGATATTTCAGATGCTACCATCACAAAAACAATCCCATACTGATTTTGCAGATCACTTTGTTCGAGTTTTAAAGCTCTCAACCAATCGGTGCGCCCTCTCTCCATGAATTTTAAATAATTTGCGTGATAAACGACTCCGGCTGCGTCGGTATCCTCGTAATAAACACGGTAACTAGATTGATTAGAATACTCCATTGTTACAACTGTAATTAACTTCGCATCTTGAGGGCTTAATCAGCACTACTTGGCAAAGGATTTTCTAAGCCAAAGTGCTGCCAAGCCAAGGCCGTCACCACACGGCCTCTCGGGGACCTAGCTAAAAAGCCTTGCTGGATTAAATAAGGCTCAATCACATCTTCTATAGTACCCCGTTCTTCGCTTATTGCTGCCGAAAGACTATCAATTCCAACTGGGCCACCATCAAAATTTTTCATAAGTGTTATCAACAATTTCCTGTCCATTGTATCCAAACCTCTTGCGTCGACCTCTAACATATCAAGGGCTTTGGCAGTCACGGTTTTATTTAGCGCACCGTCGCTTTTTATTTCTGCATAGTCCCGTGCTCTTCGCAAAAGTCTATTAGCGATTCTAGGAGTACCTCGCGAGCGTCTAGCCAGTTCTTCGGTACCACTTGTGTCTATCATGACATCCAAAATTTTTGCCGACCTTCTTACTATCTCCGATAACTCAGACACCGTGTAAAAATCTAGGCGCTGCGCAATACCAAAACGGTCCCGAAACGGAGACGTCAGCAGACCTGCTCTGGTTGTAGCACCAATAAGTGTAAATCTGGGAAGATCGAGCTTTATAGCTTTCGCGGATGGCCCCTCTCCGATCATAATATCCAACTGATAATCCTCCATAGCGGGATAAAGTACTTCCTCAACTACGGGACTTAACCGATGTATCTCATCTATAAATAACACGTCATGAGGCTCGAGGTTAGTTAGCAACGCAGCTAGGTCACCCGCTTTTTCCAGAATTGGACCTGAAGTTTGTCGCATCTGCACGCCCATTTCATTAGAAACGATGTTGGCCAATGTTGTTTTACCCAGGCCAGGGGGGCCCGAAATCAATACATGATCTAAAGCCTCTCCACGATTTTTAGCCGCAGCGATGAAAACCTCCAACTGCTCATGCACGCTTTTCTGACCTACATAATCACGCAATAACCTCGGCCTTATCGATAAGTCTTCTGACTTATCTTCTGGGAGCTCAATCGGCTCTACCAGTCGATCATTATCTGTCATAACTCATACCGCACTCGTGTCATATATAGCTTACCTACTGGCCAACGCTCTTAGAACTTCTCTGATTATACCTTCACTATTTAATCCTTTCGTGTCTATCTGCCTGACATACTTGCTAGCATTTTGTGGTTTATAGCCTAACGCGATTAAACCACTTATAGCATCATCAATACTGCCACTTGAACCACTCACTAGTGGGCGCTCACGATCTGGAGTAGTCTCTCCGACAAAGTTTAAAACTTTATCTCTCATCTCAACTATAAGGCGCTCAGCAGTTTTTTTACCAAGCCCCGGCAGAGCGCTCAGCGTTCCGCTATCTTCGTTCTGTACGCAACGAGCAAAACTATTAACATCCATACCCGACAATATCACTAACGCCATTTTTGTCCCGACACCATTAACCTTTAAAAGGCTTCTAAACAAACTTCGCTCCTGCAAACTTGAAAATGCATAAAGCAAATGAGCATCGTCTCTAATCGTCAAATGAGTGAAGACTGAAACCTTACTACCGAGAGTTGGCAAACTTTCGATAGTAGTTTTCGATGCTTCCAACTCATAACCAACTCCACCACAATCAATAACTAAAAAAGAGCCATCTTGCTCTATTAAAACTCCCGTAATACGACCGATCACGATTTTTCACCGAGCGCTGTCATGGTTAATTCATAACTCGAGATATGGGCATGGCAAATAGCTACGGCTAACGCGTCTGCTGCGTCAGTTTGAGGCGTCTCAGTAAGTCCTAACAGCATCTTCACCATATGCTGTATCTGCTGCTTATCCGCATGGCCTTGCCCCACTATCGCTTTTTTTATTTGAGTCGGGCTATGTTCAAAAACAGTCATGCTATTGATACCCGCCAACGCGAGCGCGACGCCACGCGCTTGACCAAGCTTCAGTGCCGATTGCGCATTTTTCCCAACAAACACCTTTTCCACAGCCATCGTGGCAGGGCCATAGCGATTTATCAGACTAGAAAGTTCATCAAATAAAGTCGCTAGTCTCCCTTCTATGGCTCCAGTACCGAGGGCTAAGCAACCATTCTCTAAATGTCTCACCCCAGATCGACCAAAATCTACCAAACCATATCCTGTAACACGAGATCCTGGATCAATACCTAGTATGATCGCCAATTTAGTACAGGCCCCTAATATTCATTCAACAACGTCAAAACATCTGTCGAGATTTCGGCGTTAGAATAAACTTTTTGCACGTCATCAATTTCCTCTAGGGCATCTAAAAATTTTAACATTGACTCGGCTGCTTCCTGAGCTAGAGATACTGCAGTCTCAGCTTGCATCGTAACTTCAGAGGTAACTAAAGTATATCCCGCTGAAACCAAAACATCGTTCACAGATGAAATTTCTTCCCAGGCTGTGGTGATCTCATAAGATCCATCTTCATTCTGCAACACATCCTCTGCGCCGGCATCAATCGCAACCTCCATTAAGGCCTCTTCCTTAACATTTCCTTCAACACTTATCAGTCCGACTTTCTTAAAAAGATATGAGACAGAGCCATCCGTCCCGAGATTACCTCCATGCTTAGTGAAGGCGTGCCTTACATCTGCAACGGTACGATTGCGATTATCCGTCATACAGTCGACTACTATCGCTACCCCATTAGGCCCGTAGCCCTCATAGCGGAGCTCTTCATAACTGTCGGAATCCAAGTTTCCAGCGCCTCTGGCAGTCGCTCTTTCAATAGTATCTTTGGGCATATTGGCGGAAAGTGCCGTGTCTATGGCAGCCCGCAACCTAGGATTAGAACCAGCATCTGCTCCTCCCAGACGAGCGGCCACGGTGACTTCTCTGATTAAACGCGTAAACAATTTGCCTCGCTTCGCGTCCGTCTTTCCTTTCTTATGACGTATATTCGCCCACTTACTATGACCTGCCATACTTTTAGTTCACGACCTCTATATATACCTTTTTAATAAATTTATACTCATCTAGGTTAGGCGTCATTGTTGCCGAACACCACTTTATCGCGGTCATCTGCAAATTTTAACAGACGGTTTATAGGCGCTCTCGCCTTAGCGGCAATATCTAACGGCACATCAATTTCATTTCGGGTATTTGCCAAAACATCTCTTATCTTTTTCAAACCATTCATTGCCATCCATGGACACTCAGCACAACTTGTGCAAGTCGCTCCTTTCCCAGCAGTCGGAGCCGCTAACAATTCTTTTTCAGGGGCTGCTTCCATCATTTTATGGAAAATACCTTTATCGGTCGCCACTATAAACTTCTTTGCCGCCGACTTTATCACCTCATTTATTAATCCAGAAGTAGACCCAACATAATCTGCTTGTAAAATCACCTGCTCAGGGGATTCGGGATGAACTAGAATTCGGGCGTCCGGGTGCCTCTCTTTCAACTCCCGTAACTCAGTGCTTTTAAACTCATCGTGCACAATGCAAGCACCTTGCCACATAACCATATCCGCACCGGTTTCATTTTGGATATATTTGCCCAAATGTCGATCCGGCGCCCACAGTATTTTCTCCCCCTTTTCGTCTAAGTGTCTAACGATATCCAAAGCACTGCCCGAGGTAACCATCCAGTCTGCACGTGCTTTGACACTCGCACTCGTGTTTGCGTAGACCACTATGGTTCGTTCAGAATGAGCATCACAAAATTGACTAAATTCATCTATCTCGCAACCCAGATCTAGGGAGCAATTCGCCCCTAAATCTGGAACTAATATACGCTTCTCAGGGCTCAAAATTTTCGCGGTTTCGCCCATAAAACGGACTCCTGCAACTACTAATGTTGATGCCTCATGCTCCCGACCAAATCGAGCCATATCGAGTGAATCAGAGACATAGCCACCCGTCTCGTCGGCTAATATTTGGATTTCGCTATCAGTGTAGTAATGCGCAACTAAAACCGCGTCTTTCTCTAAGAGCAGCGACTTAATCTCAGCTTTAAGACTCTTTTTCTCGTCTGGATTTAAAACCTCATGCACAACCGTAGGCACATTCCACTGAGTGCCGGCAATAGTAATATCTTTTACTTCCATTACTAATACCTCCAGTACGTTACTAAAAAATCCTTGTTACTAACATATCATACCGCCGCAGGAACGCTAGAACACGAGACTTTTGGGTATAACGAAAGTTACACCGAAGTGTTTTTAACTTGTCTGACCCTTATTGACAGGTCTCGTAATTGACTCTCAGCAGCCTCACTAGGTGCTGCCGTCAGGGGACAACTAGCCGTCTGTGTCTTAGGAAAAGCTATAACATCTCTAATAGATTGCTCTCCCAGCATGAGCATAAGCAGTCGATCAACGCCAAACGCTATTCCACCATGGGGCGGGCAACCATATTCGAGCGCATCCAACAAAAAACTGAATTTACTATTCGCTTCCTCTTCGCCAATACCCAATAGCTCAAATATTCTCTTTTGTTCCACCGAATCGTTCACTCGTATCGAGCCACCACCTATCTCTGTACCATTTAATACCATGTCGTAGGCTTTGGAAATTGCCCCACCTGGATCATCAGCTACGGCCTCTATGTCTTGCTGTGCCGCAGTAAATGGATGATGTAATGCTGTCCAGCGTTTTTCTCTTTCATCCCAATCAAACATAGGGAAATCTATCACCCAGACCGGCCGCCAATCTCCCTCTAAAAGTCCCAAATCCTCTCCTACTAAATCTCGTAACGCACCTAACGAAGCATTAACCACACTGGCGCTATCAGCACCAAAAAATATTAGATCTCCGTCTTTACAGTTAGTCCGAGACAAAATTCCTTCAATGATCGTTGCATCAAGAAATTTTAATATAGGAGATTGCAAGCCATCTACGCCGTCGCTTAAACAATTCACTTTTATGTAAGCTAAACCTTTTGCTCCGTAACGCGCGACAAAATTTGTATAGTCATCAATTTGCTTTCGACTAATAGAGGCGCCATTCGGGACACATAAGCCCACAACTCTTCCATTTTTGCTGGCTGCGGGGCCTGAAAAAACCTTGAATTCACTCTGCACCATCAAGTCCCCTAACTCGACTAGCCTTAACGGATTTCTGAGATCAGGGCGGTCTGAACCAAATTCAGTCATGGCTTCCTCATAGGACATCCGAGGGAATGGATTCGGCAAATCCACTTCTAAAATGCTCTTGAACACAGAGCGAATCATTTCTTCCATTCGTTCGATTATTTGAAACTCATCGACGAACGACATCTCTATATCCAATTGCGTAAATTCAGGTTGTCTATCCGCTCGAAGATCTTCATCCCTAAAACATTTTACAATTTGGTAGTAGCGGTCCATACCAGACATCATAAGAAGCTGCTTAAAAAGTTGCGGCGACTGGGGCAATGCAAAAAATTGACCCGGATAAGTCCTGCTGGGAACCAAATAGTCCCGAGCTCCCTCGGGAGTAGCTTTAGTTAACATCGGAGTTTCAATTTCTAGAAACTCATCATTCTCCAAAAAACGTCGAAGCTCGCTAACCGTCTTCGCACGCATTTTTAGATTGTTTTGCATCCTTTCAGTACGCAAATCTATGTATCGATACTTAAGTCTAGTATCGTCATGAATATGCTTATCGTCTAACTGAAACGGTGGAGTCTTGGCTTCATTCAAGATGGTCAAATCCTTAACCAAAACCTCCACGCGACCAGTAACCATATCTTGATTTATGGTTCCCTCCGGACGCAATCGCACCTTCCCCGTAATTCTCAGAACGTATTCACTTCTAACGGTTTCAGCTAAAGCGAAGCTACTGGGCGTATCAGGGTCTATTACTACCTGTGCAATTCCTTTTACGTCCCTTAAATCAATAAAAATCACCCCCCCATGATCGCGGCGCCTGTGCACCCAGCCGCAAAGCGTGACTTCATTATCAACCAAATCTTCGTTTATAACGCCGCAATTATGAGTTCTCATGACTTCCCTAACAATGGAGCAGACAGTTTATGTAGGTCGAGCATGATACGTATTCCGCCCATAGCCCGCAACGAGACGCCTGATTTAGTTATCTGATTTAGCTGCATCCGACTTCTTACTCACCGACTTAGATTCACTAGCTGCGCTTTTTTTCTCAGTATTAGCGGCTTTTTTATCAGACGCGGCTTTTTCGGAATTCGACTCTCCCGACGCACCCTCACTTTTTACTCCACCCTTATCTTTGAAATCAGTCTCGTACCAACCGGTGCCTTTAAGTTGAAACCCTACCGCAGAAATTAATTTTTTCAATTCGTCCGCTCCACATGAGGCACACTCATGCGAAGGCGTCTCACTAATACGATGCATAATCTCCTGTTTGTGTCTACAAACTTGACATTGATATTCATAAATAGGCATTTATCATCATCTCCAAAAAATTACTCGCCAGATTTTGCCTCAGACCAAAAAAGATCACGGCCCTGTCACGAAAGATAGGCAATATAATACATTTGATATTATATATTACTGCGTGAATATAAGGTGAAGTATTAGGTGGATCCTTCTCGCTCGTCGAATCATATCCGAATTGCTAACATTTTAGCCAATTATAGTAGATGTCAGGGCCGTGTTTTCAGCTTCTAGTATGTGCTAAGTAACTCATTAGAGATGAGAGCACTTCAGTGGCTCCTCTGAAGTATAAAGGTGGGTGATTGTATATACTGGTACCGCACATAAGGCCACCGCTCCCTTCGGTAATGAAGTGATCGGACTTGAGCGCGTAGATAGCCGACCCTGTTGAGGAGCCATTTCTATATGAGTTAAGTTTTTGCAAACTTTTTGTCTGGCTTTGAGTTAGAGGTTTTCGTTACAAAAGTGTCTGCCCACTCTGAATTCTGGCTACCCAAAAACTCCAAGTTTTCGATTACATTATTATATTTTGCTAGCCTCCAATAATATTGTACAATATACCCCCTATGGGTATGGGTATGGGTATCAAAATTGTAGTCGCGTTTTTTTGCCTAATGCA
>CALJHG010000069.1 GCA_938075585.1 uncultured Gammaproteobacteria bacterium
AGTTCCTGACGATGGCGTAGCCGCAACCTACGATCAGTCCGAAGCGCAATCAAGAGACGATAAGCAGTTCTTGACCTGGGAGCACCCTATGATTACTGGAGCGATGGACCTCATTCTAAATAGTGAGTTTGGTAATTCCTGTCTAGGGGTAGTTAAAAATACTAATATGCCTAAAGGGGCTATCTTACTCGAGTGTTTTTATGTCATCGTCTGTCCGGCCCCGAAACGCTTCAGAGTGACTGGCTTCCTACCTCAGTCATTTTTTAGAATTCTTTTAAATAATATAGGTGAGGATATTACTGCAAGTTTCACGGCCGGATGGCTAAATCAAAATAGTCAGGATATCCCCGAATTGACCGCGCAGAAAATAACTAACAAAATAAAAGAACAGTTAGATCACTTATCTAAAGTAGCGCATCAGCGCGCAAAGGGGCAAATCGTACCAATAATTGAGGAAGCTTACGAAACTATAAATAGTCATCTGACTAACGAATATGAACGTCTTCTAATTCTTGCGGAAACTAATAAAAATGTTCGTCAAGTTGAATTGGATGCACTTAATGTTAAGAAAAAGGAGTCATTAGGTCTTATTAGAAACAGTCACGTCAAATTAGACGCAGTCAGGATTTTAATCGCCACCTAAAACATCTGCAAAGAATGAGAAAAATTACCAATACTTACGACCCTCAGATACCGGGCGCTCTGGACGGTGTGAATGTGCTTGATTTAACTGGCGTTATAGCCGGCTCCTACTGCACCAGGCTAATGGCTGATCTTGGGGCAAACGTGCTCAAGATTGAACCTCCTGATGGAGAAATAATGAGGGATATTGCACCCATGAGGGGAAGCACTAGTACCGTTTTCAGCGCGCTGAATGCGGGTAAAAAATGTATTTCAATAGATCTAAAAAAGTCTGACGCGTGCAGCATCGTCTATCAATTAATAAAAAAATATGACGTCGTTGTCGAGAATTTTAGTCCAGGCGTTATGACACGTTTGAATATTGATTATGAAACCCTCAAGAGATATAACCAAAATATTGTAATGTGCAGTATATCAGGTTACGGCCAATCTGGCCCAGGCGCTAAACGCCCAGCATACGCGCCAATAGTACAAGCAATGACTGGTTTTGAGACGGTGACGCTCGACGCCCAAAATGATCTAGAGCGGCCCCTAAACATGGGATTGCCGGTGGGTGATACGACAGCTGCGTTACAAGCATTCGGCGGTCTTACCGCTGCACTCTATTACCGCGAAAAATTTGGAAAGGGGCAATACATTGATATCGCAATGTCAGATAGTATTTTAGCTACTATGCACCGTGATTTCCAAACTGCGTTTCATGATGATCCAATTGAAAGACGATATGGGCCCACAAAAACGAAAGATGGGTTTATTATTATTATGCCACTTAGCCAACGACACTATACAAACCTTATGGAGTGTATCGGACAATCGGCGCTTATGGCCGATCCTCGTTTCGCTAACACCAGATCTCGACTCGATAATTATAATGAACTACTAAGACTTGCTGAAGTTTGGGCAGGAGACCTAATGTCAACTGAAGCCCTGAAAAAACTCGAGAAACTTCATGTGCCCTGCGCTCCGTACCGATCGCTAGCCGAGGCAGCAACCGACCCCCAATTAGAATTCCGAAAAATGATTACCCAAGTAATCGATGAAGCAGGCCCTCTCGAGGTAGTCAACAGCCCCTTCACTTTCTCTGGAACTCAGGCCGCAGTGAGAAGCCGAGTCCCTAAACTAGCCGAGGACACTTACAATGTCCTAGCAAAGGAATTAGAGCTCCCAGACGAAGAAATTCGCGCGTTAGAAAAAGCTAAAATCATCTATTGCGGCTCTAGTAAATGAAAAGTTGGATACCCATCTGGATATTTATATTCTCTGCCGCCATGATGATCGCCATCCTGTCCAGCAAAGAAGGAAGGCGAGAGAACGTACCAATGATTCTGCTAATGGCAGCATTAATGGTAACCTCGTTACTGCTATTTTATTTCAATTAACACGTACCACGACAAGGTACTCAAACTTCAAGCAGGACTTATAGCCATTCTTCTTCTGTGTGTAATCGCGTTAAATATATTTTCTTGAGTTTCCAACCGTCCTTCTGCTTCACATAATCCTCGTGGTAATGTCCCCAACCTTTAAAATTACAAGTGGGTAATCTCACGTAGTCATGCATTGACCAAACTGCTTTAGCAGTTGTCGCGTTCACAAACTCGATCTCTGGCATAAACCCTTGGTGGATCGATTGCGCACCAGTCATCAACGACTTAACCCCTTCAACTAAGGCAGCGCGGCCTTCACAGCCAATTTCTGTCGGGGCGCTGGCACTCACCCGCGGTGCGCCCTCGTAAAGTGCGGAAATATCCTCGGTAAAGCAAGTGGCCCACCCATCCCATTGCTGAGTGTCCATTAATCGGAAATAACGTGATTTGAGTTGCCGAATATCTTCCAAATCGATTAATTCTTGATCCATTTTATTCCCCCTCATTTGATTCGCACAAATATTAAACATTGAGCCTCGAAATTATTTCGGACATTCTTTCATCGTATTCTCGATTGCACCGTAACACATATACCCCTGTGATAACCATACTCAAGATTATAAGTAATATCCCTACTGGTATACCCCACGTAATAATAGATCCGGTACTAATCGGAAGTCCAAGCCAATGTGGTGAAAATGCTATCACTAAAATAAATGTGTAATAGCTAACTAGCATTACTGCAGTAAGTATCCAGCTGAAAGTTGTTCTATCCCTTACTAACTTCTGAAAATTTAAATCTAGAGAAATTTTTTCATAAGCATCTTGAGCCATTACTTCACCTGATTACTTTTCATGTAAATTAATTCTTAAAAACGGTTACTTTTTTCTTCAATAGAGCCCACTATTGATTGTACAAATTGATTATCGAACGCCTTAATTTCTGTCGACTTATGAGGACTCCTGTCGTAAATAGAAAATAAGTAAATAGAAATAAATGCAGCGCTCATTGAAAAGAGAGCCGGGTGTTTATAGGGGAAAATCGGCTCCGCATGCCCTAGTATACTAACCCAAATAGTAGGCCCAGTAATCACACAGGCCACAGCACTAATCAAACCAATAAACCCACCAATAAATGCTCCCCTTGTAGTTAAGTTTTTCCAATACATAGATAGAAATAAAATTGGAAAGTTAACACTAGCCGCTATCGCAAAGGCCAAACCTACCATATATGCTACGTTCTGATTTTCGAATGACAACCCCAAAATCATAGCTGCTAGTCCTAGTGCGATGGTGGCAATTCTTGAGACTCGTATTTCACTCCCATCTTTAGGTTGCTCTTTACAAAAAACGCTCGCATAGAGATCGTGCGATATAGCTGACGCGCCAGCAAGCGTAAGACCTGAAACTACAGCTAAAATAGTAGCGAATGCAACTGCTGAAATAAAACCAAGAAATAAATCTCCTCCAACAGCTTGCGAAAGATGAATAGCCGCCATATTGCTGCCCCCAATAATCATCCCATTAGCATCTAGATAATTAGAGTTAGCCCCAACTAGAAATATTGCACCAAATCCAATAATAAAGAGCAATAAATAAAAGTAACCAACGAACCCTGTAGCAAAAACTACGGACTTTCGAGCTTCCTTAGCATCAGGGACAGTGAAAAATCGCATTAGAATATGGGGTAAGCCTGCTGTTCCAAACATTAATGCTAGTCCCAATGAAATGGCTGATATTGGATCTGATATCAACTGCCCTGGAGCAAGGATCAAGCTGCCTGATGCGTGACTGTCTACGGCAGATTGAAAAAGTCGCTCAAAAGAGAAGTCAACCTCCCACAGCACCGCAAAAGCTAGGAAGCTAGCACCTGAAAGTAACAATATTGCTTTCACAATCTGCACCCAAGTAGTCGCTATCATCCCACCAAAAGTAACATATGAGATCATCAAGACACCCACTACAGCTACTGCAAACTCGTAAGGAAATCCGAACAACACCTCAATAAGTTTTCCAGCCCCAACCATTTGAGCAATTAAATAGAGTAGCACCACAGTAAGTGTGCCACAGGCGGACAAACTTCGAATAGGAATAGCTTGTAACCGAAAGGAAACCGCATCGGCAAAAGTAAACCGACCTAAATTTCGCAATCTTTCAGCAATGAGGAAAAGAATAATCGGCCAGCCAACTAAAAACCCAATAGAGTAAATAATCCCATCGAATCCGCTAGCAAATACTAAACCGGACAGTCCTAAGAATGACGCTGCGGACATGTAATCACCTGCGATCGCCAACCCATTTTGAAATCCGGTTATTTTCCCTCCCGCGGCATAAAAATCACTTGCCGTGCGTGTTCTTCGAGCAGCCCACAATGTAATAGCCAGCGTTCCAGACACAAATATTAAAAACATTGAAACTGCCGGAATATTGAGAGTATCCGCACTACCCGCAAAAACAGCGGAGGGAAGCATACTTACAATCACACAACTTAGCCAAAAACTTGGTTTCCGCACAAACCGGACCTCCTATTAAAATTTAAATGCCACCAGTCAGCATAAGACTGTGAAAAAATGCTAGTAGCTAATGAAATTTACCATAAATGTTTACTAGCCAATCTCGCACCCTCTGCTTGCGCCGACAACTTGGCCCAGACTACCGATTGAGCAACCATTTCCCATCCTGCGAACGTACCGAAACCGCAGTCGACCCCAGCGATCACTCTCTCCTTATCTCCAACAGCGGCTACCGCCTCAAGTATCCTATTACAAACTACTTGGGGATGCTCAATATAATTAACGGTCGAATCAATTACCCCAGGTATTAGGATAGCGTCATTAGGAATGGGATGCTTTTTAATCTCGGTGTATTCATGTTGATGCCTAGGATTCGCGAATTCTATAAGAAACGCACCAACGTTTGCGTCGCAAATTATAGAAATAATATCCTCTAACGGGACATCGCAATCATGTGGCCCATCATAATTTCCCCAGCACACGTGAAGCCTAATCCTCTCTTTGGGAATATTACGACAGGCATCGTTTATAGCATCAATATGCATACTTATCGCATCTTGAAATTTAGCCTTAGAATCATGCTGAAACTGGCCGTGCCGCTCCATCGCCAAATCAGGACAATCTAACTGCAATAAATAGCCTCGCTCGTTGATTAATTCGTACTCCTTTTGCATTTCTTTGCCAACGGCTCGCACATAATCTTCATGGGAATCGTAAAACTGATTCTCCATCGTGGTACATATGATGCCAGGTGACGCGGCGGTCATAAATTTTTCCGAAAAGTCACCACTAACCTCACCGAGTGCTGCGTCGAACATATCGAACTCTTGCGAAGCCAGGCGCAAATTGGCGTAACGCACTTCAGCATCGGCAGCAGGGGCATCGAACACCTTGGCAGTCTTACCTCTTCGAGCCCAAACCTCACCGAAATCAGGATAATCAGCAAAATCAGTAAAAGCCTCACGCTGACTGACTCCACCAAACCCTTCTAGTCTTTGTGCGACATAAGTTTGAAACCCTACTCGTGGCTGTTCGCCGTCGTTAATAATATCAACACCAGTCTCCAACTGTTTATGGACACAATGTTGAACCCCTTCTTTAGCTAAGCCTGCCAACAAGCGTTCATCTATTGGCTCACCTTCTTCTTGGGCAATCAGTATCTTCGATAACTGCTCCTTTCTAGGCAGGCTACCAGTATGTGTAGTCAATATTCTAGTCTCGCTATGATTCATCTTTATGTCCCCTATTTAAATAATCATTCACGCACCGGTTTTAAAAATCGAACTGTCGCAAGAGATAAAATGTCAGGGAGAATTAGCGCCCGGTACTTCTACCTGTAATACTTCGACCCGCGCATTTCGCTCACCGGTGGAAAGACCTTCTAGCTCACCCTCATAAGTTAAGGCAAAAAGGGAACAACCGTCCTTCCCGCCTAAATTGCAAGCAACAGCTTTTTTACCTGGGACAGCGTGACAATGCGTTACCTTGCCTCCTTCTTTAACCCTGATAAATTCACCCGTAACAAAGCTCGCGACCCAAATTGCACCTTCTTGATCTAAACAAATTCCGTCAGGTGTGCGGTCGCCCAGTTCCGCCCAAACTTTTCTATTAGACAAAGAGCCATCTTGTTCTAATGTAAAGGCAGTAAGACGATTCGCAAAAGTTTCCGCGCATATTAAAGTAGTATTATCCTGAGAAATCACTGCCCCATTCGGGAAGTTCATATCATTTACCACCTCCCGCGATTCCCCTTTTTGGTCAACACAAACTAGATTGGCAAGTATCGGATCTGCGCCATTGAAAAGATCGTAACCAAAATTTCCCACATATATATTATCGTGCGCGTCGACGACCGCGTCATTTATATCGCCGGTGACTAGTCCCGACAAGTTTGCATATTCAGATAGCCCACCTCCATCAGTTAACTCTAGAAGCTTGCGATCCTCCATTGATACAATTACTAGCTTACCACTTGAAAGAAAGCATAGCCCGGAGGGTCTGCCAGCAACTTTAACCACACTAGAGCGCCGGCCCTGTTCATCAATAGTAAAGACTTCATGACCCCACATATCCGAAACCCAAAGTTTATTATTTTCCCAACGAGGTCCTTCAAGAAAAACAAAGTCATCAGCGAGTACTTCAAATTTATTTGTCATAACTTATCCTTTTCAAAACAGTTTCCAATTTAGCTCGAGCGAGCATTTCCATATGTCTCGTAGTGAAGCAACTCCTCCACTGGATATCGGTGTGCACGCTCTTCTGCAGCGTTCTTAGGTTTGCCAAGAGTCAGCATCATTACTGGAAGAATATTCTCCTCTAAATTTAACCGCAAAGAAACCTTCTTTGGATCGAAACCTATCATAGGCCCAGTGGACCAACCTTCATTTTTGGCGGCATACATAATAGACATCGAAACTAACCCTCCACTCCGCATCACTTCGTCTCTTTGTAGCGCAGGATCTGTTGAATAGATCGCATCAATCATTGGAATGAATTTATTTTTTACCTCGGAGGGTTGATACTCATATATTTCTTGAGCCTCCAAATGTGCTGACAGATTACCGCACACAGTAACGACTGCCGAGCATTCAACTATTTGCTTTTGAAAGTAGCAATACTCATACAAATCAGACTTCACCGATTCATCTCGGGTTACAATAAATCGCCAATGCTGTAAGTTGAAAGCACTTGGAGAATGACTGGCCAATCGTAAGATACTCTTTACATCCGCGTCAGAAATATCTATACCTGCGTCATAACTTCTCTCCGTTCGCCTTGCTTTAGCCAAATTTTTAAATTCCAAATATCGCCTCCTAATACATTTCTAAATCAAAAATTTGTCAAAATCGTTCTAAAGAGTAGTCCTCCATATTAATTTCAGGATCCTCATCCACGACTACATCGGCCACAAATTTGCCGGCGCCCGGCGCCATAGTCCACCCTAAATGACCGTGCCCAGTATTAATATAAAGTCCCTTTATATTTGTAGCGCCCATAACACCAACTCCGTCAGGAGTCATTGGCCTAAACCCACTCCACTTTTTAATTTTCTCTTTATCCATATAATCAAAAATCCTAGGATAAACCTTACGAATCAACTCAAATAAGTTCTCTATTCTTCTAGGATTGAGTTCCTTATTGAATCCAGAAAATTCAGCGGTCCCCGCAACTCTAAGATGATCTCCCAAGGGACAAATAGCCGAGTGATAGTGCTCATCGATTACCGGAATTCTAGGAGATATCACGCCGCCAGGCGTTGGTATCGTAATTGAATAGCCTTTCACGGGTTGAACCGGGACTTTCAAACCAGCAGTTTTTAGGAGGTTTGGACTATAGCTTCCTGCGGCCACAACGCATGCGTCTCCATGATATCTTTCATTATCTGTTTCTAACGAATGGAACGTTTTTTGTTCAATGTTGACCCCATTAATACGACAGTCATAAATAAAACGCACACCTCTCGAAGCACAGCGAGCAGACAATTCTTTGCAGAAAAGATACGCATTGCCAGACATGTCATTAGGAAAATAAATTCCTCCCTCGATTCGATGCTTCACATCACCGAGGGCCGGTTCTAACTGTACCACTTTATCGCTATCTAAGACTTCATAAGGAATATTGTCAGTGTTACCTCGAGATGCAATTTTGGATGCACTTCGAACCTCATCTTTTGTCTCGTAGATTTTGAGGATACCTTTGTGGCTATCCTCAAAATTGAGATTTAACGCACCTAGGTGCTCGTTCATAACTGATAATGAATAATCTGCTAAACGAGTATTCTTCCCGAGATTTTTCATGAACAATTCAGGTGAAGAGTTCCGAAAAAACGCGAGAGCCCAAGGAAGCATTCTAAAAAGCGCATTAGGCCTAATTAATAAAGGCGAATCTTCCCTCCCAATCATCCGCAATGCCTTGAGGATTACACCGGGTTCATTCCATGGGCTTGCTTGGCTAGCATGCAACATTCCACCGTTTGCAAAGCTAGTATCAGCTCCTACCTCAAGACCTTCCTCTATAACGGTAACGTCTGCACCATGCTCATTGAGGAACCACGCAGTCGTTATCCCCAGAAGGCCTCCACCAACCACCAGAACTTTCATTAAACACACAACCTTTTAAGTAACACTGAATCACGACAGTACGCTGACATTTCTTCATAAAAAAAGCCGGCTACGTCGCCGGCTTTTTTATAATAGTGACGCAACTCTAGGCGACTGTATCTTTTATCGCCTTCATGGCAGTAGCTCTGACAGACAAACTTGCAGGCCTTGCTGCTACTTGTATTTCTTCTCCTGTAAAAGGGTTCCGTCCCTTGCCTGCTTTACGTGCTGGTCTCTTAACGCGCTTTAACTTAACCCCAATTTCCGGAACAGTGAACTCTCCAGACCCATTTTTTGATAAGTGCCTCGCAGCCAACCCCTTCGTAGCCTCTAATACTTCTTTTACTTGCTTTCTACTCATCCCAGTTTCTTCAGCAACAGCCGCTATGATTTGAGTCTTGGTTTGTTTTACTTTAATTGCCGTAGTCTTCGCCATGATAATGTCTCCATAAAATACGTTGCAACAAACAAAAGTTTGTCAAATAAAATTCTCACTCTTTGCAACCGTCAAAATAAAAATCATAGTCACAATTTTTCTAATTCAATTTCTTATCACTTTATCCGCTCACTGTCGTCGGAGTCTTCCAAAAAAGTTAGCGCTATCAGTGATACGCCTACTATAACTAGCGGGCAGAAAATTGGAAGAGTATTTGTCAGAAAAAGTATGATTTTTTTGGATATCTGGTCGATTTTTTTCTTTTACTAGCTATTTGCACTCACGTAAAGAAATTTTGACGCTTGGATTCACTAAAACTGAGACCCTTCTAATTGACTAGTAGCCTCTAACCACTCTTTTTCCGCGCACCGCAATTTTTTAGATTGTATCTTTTGCTCACCTAAGAGTTCTTTAAGTTCACCCTGTCGTTCTTCGACATAAATACTACTATCCGCTAACTTCGCATTAGTTTCAGATACGACTTTACTTAAAATGTTTACACTTTCTTCTAAGT
>CALJHG010000070.1 GCA_938075585.1 uncultured Gammaproteobacteria bacterium
CCATATATATTTTTTCAAGCCTGGTCGTTTGTCGCGCCTGGTTTATATTTAAACGAGCGCCGGTTAGCGTTACCTTTAATTATTTCGAGCACATTACTTTTTTACTGCGGCATAGCGTTTGCGTATTTCGCAGTATTCCCGCTTATTTTCGGATTTTTTACCGCCGTGGCACCAGAAGGTGTCACCATAATGACTGACATTTCGCATTACTTAGATTTTGTTTTAAAGCTTTTTTTAGCCTTTGGGGCGGCGTTTGAAGTACCAGTAGCCACTTACTTAATCGTTAGAACTGGAGCCTCAACTGTTGAGTCGTTAGCGGCTAAGCGACCTTACATTATCGTAGGTTCTTTTGCATTAGGGATGGTGTTAACTCCGCCGGATGTTATCTCCCAGACTATGCTTGCACTTCCCATATGGGTTTTATATGAGGTCGGATTGTTGATGTGTCGCTGGACGAAACCTGAAGCAAAAGAGGCAGATGACGATTCAACTGATACCAAGAGTTAGGGGTAATCAGATGACTTCTACTCCCTGGTCTGTTCCAATCAAAAGTTGATCGGCAGGCCTGTAAGCGAAAATCCCGTTGGATACGACTCCAGCGATTTGATTCAATTTTGATTCCAGCAAAGCGGGCTCGAGGATGTTCAAGTTTTGAACATCTAGAATATAGTTATGATTATCGGTTATAAATCCCTGTCGCCAATTGGGAGATCCTCCCAACTTTACTATTTCCCTAGCCACCATGCTACGAGCCATAGGAATTACCTCTACTGCTAGTGGAAATAGTCCAAGCTTTTCGACCAGTTTACTATCGTCTATTAGGCATATAAATTTCTTACTCGCACTAGCTACAATTTTTTCTCGCGTCAGCGCGCCACCACCACCTTTAATTAAGTGGCGATGTCGTGTGGCTTCGTCAGCACCATCAATATATAGGTCTAATTCAACGACAGAATCTAGTGGTACTATAGGTATCCCCAGCGATTTGAGTTGTGTTAAAGTGTTTTCGGAGCTCGCGACGGCGCCCTGAATGCGATGTTTTATTGTCTTGAGTTCCTGAATAAAGCAATCGGCGGTACTGCCGGTTCCCACGCCTATGTAGGAATCATCCTCAATATATTCGACGGCTTTTTTTGCGACCGCTTGTTTTTTATCGGACTGACTTAGCATGTTAAAATTCCAAATAATTCAAAAAAATACATAAATCTATGTTAGCGAGTGCTATCTTAACATTATGAAACATAATTACGTTGAAATGATACGTGACGCGAATGTATATGACGTCGCGCGAAAGACCCCTTTAGATTTTGCTAATTTGCTATCGCAAAGGCTTAATAATCAAATATGGCTGAAGCGAGAAGACATGCAATCTGTTTTCTCTTATAAGATTCGTGGTGCGTATAATTTAATGTCGTCACTTACTGCCGTTGAGCTTGCCGCAGGTGTAGTAGCGGCTTCCGCAGGAAACCATGCCCAAGGTGTTGCATTGTCAGCTAAAAAGTTGCGCACAAAGGCAATTATAGTTATGCCGAAGACTACCCCCTCTATCAAAATCGACGCAGTATTTCGTTTGGGTGGTGAGGTTGTCTTACACGGTAATAGTTACGACGACGCTAGTGAGTATGCGAAATCATTAGCTATTGAGCGGACGCTGACATACGTACCTCCATACGATCATCCGTTAGTAATTGCGGGACAAGGTACGGTTGGTTTAGAGATCCTAGAACAAGCAAATAGTGAAATAGATGCTATATTTGTTCCAGTAGGCGGTGGAGGTTTGGTTAGTGGTATAGGAGCTTATATAAAAGAAGTTTCACCAACTATTAAATTGATCGGTGTAGAGCCAGCAGAAGCCGCAAGTATGACTGCCGCTTTAGACAGTGGTCAGCGCGTATTGCTAAACGAAATCGGTATATTTGCTGATGGTGCGGCGGTACGGCAGGTAGGAAAAGAAAATTTTTTATTAGCTCAGCGTTACGTGGATGAAATGCTTACGGTGACGATTGATGAAATATGCGCCGCAGTTAAAGATATCTTCGAAGATACCAGATCAATAGCTGAGCCCGCAGGGGCATTGTCTCTTGCGGGAGTCAAACAATACATTAGTAGGCATCAAGTAAAAGAAAAAAACTTTGTGTCGATATTAAGTGGCGCGAATGTCAATTTTGATCGCTTGAGGCACATAGCGGAACTAGCTGAACTGGGCGAGGAGCGGGAGGTGCTTATCGGAGCTACTATTCCAGAAAAGCCTGGCAGCTTTAGGGATTTTTGTCACGCGCTTGGACCCAGATTGATTACAGAGTTTAATTATCGTAAATCTAACGCCGTGAATGCGAGCGTGTTTGCGGGCGTGAAAATTAAGGACCGTGAGTCAGAAAGATCGAGTCTTATTAATAATTTAACTAACAAGGGTTACGATCCCATCGATATGACGGATGACGAAGTCGCTAAGATGCATTTAAGGTTCATGGTGGGCGGACCAAGTAGTGAGGATATTAAAAACGAAAGGCTGTTGCGATTTGAGTTTCCAGAGCGCGCCGGTGCTCTTATGCTTTTTTTATCTAATTTAGGTAGCCGTTGGAACATTAGTCTCTTTCACTATCGTAATCATGGGGCGGCATATGGGCGCGTGTTGATGGGAATCGAATTAGCGGAGCGGGACGTGCCTGAGTTTGAAGAAGAGGTGGGAAAGCTTAACATGCCATACAAAGATGAAACCGATAATCCGGCGTATAAATTATTTTTAAGATAATTAGCACAGTGTAAGCACGCATGTTTAACTGGTAATATTACAATAACTATTTATAGTATAGATTGCGGTGCGGCCAAGGGTGTGTTGATTTTGGATACTTTTTAGCATGAATAAAAAAGATGATTCAGATCAGATATTAGCTGAGTTCACCAGTCGACCCAGATTTTACTCAGTATTTTTAGTAACTAGTCTAGCCAAAACTGTAGAGTTTTATTGCGATATTTTAGGATGCCGGTTGATTCATCTTGCAGCAAACGAAGTAGAGATAGATTTTTTCGGTAACCATGTATGTGGACAATTAGTGAAGACGCTACCTGGCAGTGAGCACTCCGAAAATCGAAGACCGAGCAACCACCCCTCTTTTGGTTTAGTTATGAGTTCGACGGATTGGCATAGAGCAGTTGATCACATGAATTATATTGGTGTTAAGTTTTTCCTAGAGCCCACTGTGGAATCTGATAGTGCGGGAAAAGAGCATGCATTATTTTTGCTAGAAGATCCTTCAGGAAATATTTTAGAATTTAAGTCTGGTGCTAGTTAGGCCCTAAACTAAACAACTTTTTAAGAGCTTCACCGGGCTGATTCGTTTTCATGAAGGCCTCTCCTACCAAAAAAGAGTTAATTCCGTTTTCTCTAAGTGTCTTTATATTTTCTGATGAGACTATGCCTGATTCAGTTACTAATAACTTAGATTCAGGAATAAGTTTTTTTAGTTCAATGGTAGTCTTAATATCTGTTTTAAAAGTTTTTAAATCTCTATTGTTTATCCCTATAATAGCGTCTGGGATAGCCATTGCGATTTCAAGTTCTTCACTATTATGTGCTTCAACTAATACATCCATTCCGAGAGAATAGCTGAGTGATGAAAGTTCTTTTATTTGTGAAGTACTCAGACAGGCTACTATCAGAAGAATACAGTCAGCCCCGATGTTTCGGGATTCGATAATTTGGTACGGATCGATCATAAAATCTTTTCGCAGAATTGGTAAACTGCAGGCGCGCTTAGCAGCGGCAAGGTGTTGATCTGCTCCCTGAAAATAGTTGGTGTCGGTAAGGACTGAAATACAGGAAGCGCCTCCGATCTGGTATTGATTAGCGACAGCTGCAGGGTCATAGTTTTGGCAAATTACTCCTTTACTTGGAGAAGCTTTTTTACACTCTGCTATGATGGCGGGTTTTCCTCGTTTAATTGAATTTAAAAGGCTCTTCTTAAAGCCTCTGGGTTCAGCAATAGACTTTATTGCACTCTCAAGTGAGCTAAGCGAGATATTTTTTTTCCGCTGCAAAATTTCGTCTCTTTTAGTACTTATGATTTTTTTGAGTATGTCTGTCATAGAGTTTTTACTATTATCCTCTTACGGTTTTTGTGTAAAGGATGAAGTCATTAAACGTCTTCTTAGCAGAGCCTGTTTGAAGCGCTTCTAAAGCCATTGAAAAACCACTTTTTATACTATCGCAGATACCAGCCACGTAGATTGCGGCTCCAGCATTCACCGCAACTATATTTGTAGCAGGTCCGACTGCCCCGTCAAACACGGCATTGATGATTCTCAGGCTTTCAGTTGGATTAGTCGCTATTAGACTTTGAGTATCCTGTGGCTCTAGACCGAAATACTGAGGATTTATTGTAAAGGTATTTATAGTTCCCTCAGTAATTTCCGCAATGTGGGTATCGACAGAGACACTAATTTCGTCCATGCCATCATCTGAGCACACGACTAGCCCGTGTTTAGTGCCTAGTTTGCTCAATACTTCAGCCACACTTTTGATCCAACTTTTTTCGAAAACACCCATGACTTGGCGATCTGCGCCGGCTGGGTTAGTCATAGGCCCAAGGATATTAAATAGGGTCCGTGATCCGATCTGTTTGCGAACTTTTCCAGCAAATCGAGTTGCGCCATGGTGCGAAGGTGCAAACATAAAGCCAATTCCTACAGAGTTAATACATTCGGCAATCTGCTTAGTAGAGAGATCGATTTTTGCTCCAGCAATCTCTAAAAGGTCAGCGCTACCACTGGAGCTGCTGGCAGCTCTATTGCCGTGCTTTGCCACATGTCCACCACATGCTGCTACAACGACAGCCGCTGCGGTGGAAATATTAAATGTATGGCTGCCGTCTCCTCCGGTGCCGCATGTATCAACAAGCGGATAAGTGTCTATATTTACAGAGGATGCAAAATCTCTCATTATGGTTGCGGCCGCAGCTATTTCTTCGGTTGTTTCTCCCTTCATACGCATGGCTACTAGGAATGCCGCAATTTGTACCTCCGATATTTTTCCTTTCATCATAGCCGTCATGATTTTACTCATGGTGTCGAAAGATAGATTAGTGCCCTCGGTTACTTCTTTTATTGATACACTGATGTCCACAAGTATTATAATATCCTAGAGTTTTAGAAAATTGCTGAGTAAATCATATCCAAATTCAGTTGAAATGGATTCTGGGTGGAATTGTACTCCAGATACTGGAAGATCTTTATGAGATATACCCATGATTTCGTCTTTGGCACCATTTTTGTCCTCAGTCCACGCAGTAATTTCAAAACAATTAGCTAACGATTCTTTTTGCGCCACTAGAGAATGGTATCTCATAACTTTATATGGATTCGGTATATTTTGAAATAGTCCTGATTGTTTGTGGTGAATCAAAGAAGTTTTACCATGCATTACGTTTCGAGCATGGACTATTTTTGTCCCGAAGGCTTGCGCGATAGTCTGGTGCCCTAAACAAACTCCGAGAATCGGTATAGTTTGATGAAAGTGATTGACTATATCCAGTGAAATACCTGCCTGATCTGGCGAGCAAGGACCTGGTGATATAATTATTTTACTTGGTTTGAGACGCTTTATTTTCTCTACCGTGATCGCATCGTTTCGGGCAACCACCACTTTATGGTCAAGCTCGCCTATATATTGCACAAGATTGTATGTGAACGAATCATAGTTATCGATCATCAGTATCATTCTAATAGCACCTATTTTAATCAGACCCTATTGAAAGAGACATTATAGCTTTAGGGAGCTCTTCCATTGAGTGAATTGTTTTATCAGGATTCTGCGTTGACAAATCGACGTCACCTGAGTAGCCGTAGGTGACGCATATAGACTTAACGCCAGCATTTTGCGCAGCGTTTAAATCTGTTATTGAGTCTCCTATCATGGTGGTATTTTCTCTTCGAATACCTAAGTGTTTCATAGCATAGATTATTGGTTCCGGAGCAGGCTTTTTTTTTGGCAAGCTATCGCCGCCGATAACAACGGCGAAATACTTAAATAGATCGGCAGTTTTTAGAAGAGAAATTGCGAATTCATAAGGTTTATTGGTGATACAGCCCAAATATATTTTACGGTTTTTTAATTCGTCCAGGGTTTCTGTCACCTTAGGGTATATTTTTGATTTAACAAAGATATTGTTTGCATAATTATTTAGGAATATTTTTGAAACTTGGTCATATAAATCCTTATCAGCGATGCCTTCATATTCTCTGGTGATGGCTCGATGTACAAGTCGTTTAGAGCCCTCTCCGATGTAGGATCTAACCAAGTGTTCGCCTACGGCTGGAAGAGCGCAGACAGTTAAAGCAGAATCTAACGCAAGAGATATATCTGGTGCGCTGTCCACGAGTGTCCCATCAAGATCAAACAAGGCGAGGAGTTGAGACATGTTAGTTATGTTTATTAATTGCGGCTCGCAGCTTTTCAATGATTTCCATATAGTCCGGTTGACTAAAGATGGCGGAGCCTGCTACGAAAGTATCAGCGCCCGCATTAGCAATTTCTGCAATATTTTCGAGTTTCACCCCCCCGTCTACTTCTAGCCGAATTTCATGCTCGGAATTATCAATTAATTCCCGCAGGTCTTTGATTTTATCTAATGTGTTCCTAATAAATGACTGACCTCCGAAACCGGGATTTACTGACATTAGGAGCACAACGTCAAGTTTATCCATTACGTGGGTTAGGTGAGTTAGAGGAGTTGCAGGATTCAGAACTAGGCCAGCTTTGCATCCAGCGTCTCGAATTTGCTGGAGGTTACGATGAATATGCTCACTTGCCTCCGGATGAAAAGTAATAATATCTGCCCCAGCTGCGGCAAATTCATTAATGAGTCGGTCGACTGGTTTGACCATCAAGTGTACGTCAATTGGAGACGTTACTCCATGAGTTTTGAGGGCAGCGCATACCATCGGACCAATCGTCAGGTTTGGGACATAGTGGTTATCCATAACGTCAAAATGTATCCAATCGGCCCCACCGGCAATTACTGAGTCAACCTCTTCACCAAGTTTGGCAAAATTAGCGGATAGGATTGATGGGGCAATGATTGGATGTAATTTCATTTTTTAGTCCCTTAATCTCATGGCGTTGAGTTTTCCCGAAGCATCAGCCTGCTTCAGGCTCATACAGTACATTGATACACACTCTAACGGGTTACAGCATTATAAGGTTAAAAGAACTTCTTTTGTAGCTGCGACAGAAGATGAATATTTTTCTCAATCATGAACACCTATAGATTAAAAGTATTATTTATTTGGCGCGTCAGGATTTCATAAGTCATGTTCCATTTGAGTTATAGCCCATTCGATATGCTCTCGAACCATTTTGTCTGGAAAAAATTTCCGTTCGTAAAGTGCTAAGAGTGTTTTGCGCGAATAGGGACTATTTCCTAGTGCAACGGCAAGATTACGGACCCACTGTTCATAAGAGACTCTTCTGATAGCAGAACCCCTTGTAAGCAGTTCAAATTCGTCACGATTCAGTGAAAATAGTTCTAATAATGTTCTGTTATTAAGCCCAGAGCGAGGCAAGAAATCTTTGATTGGGGTTACTTTAGCGTATTTATTCCATGGACAAAAAAGTTGACAATCATCGCACCCAAAAATCCGATTACCGATAGAGGTTCTAAGTTCCGTAGGGATCGCGTCTTTTGATTCTATGGTTAGGTATGATATGCATTTTGTAGCATCTAATTTATACGGTGAAATAATCGCCTTTGTAGGACAAACATCTATACAGCTGACGCAGGTTCCGCAGTGATTTTTTTTTAATCCGGCAGTTGTATCTAAAGGCAAGTCAGTAAATATCTCTCCCAGGAAAAACATCGAACCATCTGCTTTATTGATAAGGTTTGTGTGCTTCCCGATCCATCCTAAACCACTGTTTCGGGCAAGTGCCCTTTCAAGAATAGGTGCACTATCAGTGAATGCTCTGTATCCAAAGTGGCCAATTTTATCATTTAGTTTTCGGGCGAGTTGTCGTAATTTACCTCTTAACACTTTATGGTAGTCTCGTCCTAATGCGTAACGCGATACATAAGCGAGGCGAGGATCTTCGAGCACGGATACTGCATCATCTAATGCTTCGGGCAGATAATTGGCGCGTACGGTAATAACGCAGGTAGTATTGGGGACTAATTTTGAAGGATCTAATCTTTTATCTTTATTCTTTTCTAGGTACGACATAGAACCGTGATACCCATTTTGTATCCAATTTTCCAGCTGATTGAAATCCTCTTTTAGGTCAAGGCCAGCAACCCCTAAGCCTTGAAATCCTAGTTCATATGACCAGTTTTTCAGATCAACGAGAATTTTAGAACTGTCTAGCATCATATTGTGGGATGGTACATTTACTTGTCTAATATCATCATAAAACGATCGGCAATAAAATCCAGCGACTCAAGTGTAGATCACGCCAGGATTACAGATTAACAGCCTTGACGCTTAAATTTTGTTATTGTAGTACATTGACTTAAATTTGGCTGGTGTAACGATATGTTAGAATTATTTAAGGGTTGGTACGAGCGATATTTCAGCGAACCCGAAGCCGCGTTACTTTGTGCGGTGTTACTGCTCGCGTTTTTTAGCTTAGCGTTTTTTGGGAAAATGTTGGCTCCGTGTCTGGCTTCAATAGTAATAGCTTATCTTTTAGAGGCGTCTGTGAGCTATCTGCAGGCTTCAGGCCTGCGCCGGTTTCACTCGGTATGTCTCGTTTTTGGTTTGTTTTTACTAACGCTCGTATTTTTATTAGTTGGGCTAGTCCCGTTGGTCTCGACGCAGTTAACAAGTTTCGCTCAGGATTTACCGGAGACTATTTCTTCGTGGCGAGCTCATTTAATGCTTTTACCTGACAGATACCCTAATCTTTTGACGACCAGCCAGATTGATTCTTTGATGAGCGGGATAAAAACTGAGATTAGCCAACTTGGCCAGAATGCGCTGACGTTTTCGATCGCATCTATCCCTGCTATCGTCACCATATTAATTTACTTCGTACTTGGTCCTGTTTTAGTGTTTTTTTTTCTAAAGGATAAATCGCAAATTATATCGTGGTTCACGACTTATTTACCTAAGGATAGGGCGGTACTTCGAGCGGTTTGGAGAGATGTTGACGATCAAATTGGGAATTATGTTCGTGGTAAAGTTTACGAGATTTTTATAGTCGGTTTCGTGTCCTTTCTTGCTTTTAGCCTTCTAGGCATGTCCTATGCGCCATTACTAGCTGTAATTACCGGCATTTCAGTCATTATTCCCTTTATCGGAGCTGCTATTGCGACGATACCTGTTGCGATCGCGGCTTACATACAGTTTGGTTTTTCGGGTGACGATTTTGTTTGGGTGATGATAGTCTATGCAGTCATTCAACTTTTGGATGGAAATTTATTGGTACCACTACTATTTTCAGATGCCGTAAATCTTCATCCTGTCGCGATAATCACTGCGGTGCTAGTATTTGGAGGATTATGGGGTATTTGGGGTGTATTTTTTGCAATTCCATTGGCGACTTTAGTAAGGTCGTTACTGAAAGCTTGGCCGAAAAAAGTAGACACTTCGCCAACTTAACGGTCGTCGAAATAGCTTTTTATTAAGAATTTGTAACTATTCTGGCTGTTTACAGCCTTGTCCTTAAAGACTGCAGAAGTTAATATCCACTATTTATCTGAACAGCTATTTTTATGTCAATTATTCAAGGTAGTATTGTCGCGATTGTGACGCCTATGAAGAGCGGATCTGGGGCTGAGACAGCCTTAGACTTTGATAGGTTGGATACGTTATTAGATTTTCATTTCGATAGTGGTACCCAAGGCATCGTAGTAGCGGGCACCACAGGAGAGTCAGCCACTCTTAGCGAAGCCGAACACTGTGAGTTGATTGAATACGTCGCCGGCCGAGTAAATGGTAGAGTACCAGTTATCGCTGGAACGGGAGCAAATTCTACTCATGAGGCTATTCGTCTTACCGCTTTCGCTAAGAAAGCGAATGTCGATGCTTGTTTGCTGGTTACCCCTTACTACAATAAGCCCACTCAAGAAGGACTATTTCTCCATCATAAAGCGATTGCTGAAGCGGTTGATATTCCTCAGATCCTTTACAATGTTCCTGGGCGAACAGTCTGTGACATGCTTCCGGAGACAGTTGCGCGACTATCCACTATCACTAATATTATTGGTATAAAAGAGGCCACGGGCAATATTTCGCGCGTCTCAGAGATTAGAGCTCTATGTGGCTCAGAGTTTTTACTTTTTAGTGGTGATGATGCCACCTCGTGCGAGTTTATGCTTCATGGTGGAAACGGCGTTATTTCAGTAACAGCAAATGTTTGTCCCCGGAAAATGTTTGAGATGTGCTCGGCGGCATTAACTAATGATAGGGCCTCCGCTATGAATATAGATTCAAATTTGCAATTGTTGCACCAGAATTTGTTTGTTGAGGCCAACCCTATACCTGTTAAGTGGGCTTTAGGTGAAATGGGACTTCTCGATGACGGGATCAGATTACCACTGACATGGCTATCGCCGGATAAAGAACAAATTGTAAAAGAAGCTATGCGTCATTCTGGTCTATAATTTAGATAGGAATTTTAAGAAAATTTACTGCTCCAAATTATTAAATAAGGAATTTATTGTATGTATAGATCACCGCTCCTAATAATCATGTTGGCCTTATCCGTAGGTGGTTGCAGCAAAGTCCTGAAGAGTTTGGATCATGTTCGTACTGACACAAAAAATAAATATGAAAAAGCTGAAACAATGCCAGATTTGGAAATTCCTCCTGGCTTAAGCACCGAAGCGATAAGAGATCGTATGGTAATTCCCGAGGGTGGAGAATCTGCGAAGTTTTCTACTTACCAAGATCGGCGCGCGGAGGTTGATATTGATTCCGAAGATGAAGGGGTGACTAAGGTAAATCGTGGCGGATCTAAATTATTAGAAAATGAACATGTTTTAAGTCTCCCATACGATATCTTTGAACAATGGCCAGTCATGGAACTTTTTATTGAGTCTAAAGGATATGGATTAGAATTAAATGATGTTGATTTGGGAATCATTGAAACTAGTTGGATTGAAAAATCGAGAATTGCGCGTAACAAATTTAAAATTTTTGCCGAGAATGATCAAAACACGCAAGAGTCACTAATATACATTTCGATTGAGAATCAGGAATTATTACCTAACAGCGAGGGTGTGGCGTGGCAACGAGTAGCGCGCAGTATAGATGAAGAAAAAGCTTTTGTAGTAGAACTTGAAACACGCCTTCTCGATTCGAATCTCCAAGTATCTGCTATAGATGTCGCTGCTAGCGTGGTAAATAAAGTCGATAAAGTTGACGCTACTCGATCTTCAAGTTCTTCAGCAGAGTTTGTATCACGCGCTATAGCTAGTGAACTAGTTAGTGTCGGATCGGGTAAATTTTATATGGCTTTATCGTCTAATTATGAATTAGCATGGGAAATGGTAGGAAATATACTAGTAACCGAGGGCTTTAAATTAAAGCAGGCTGATAAAACTACCGGATTATATTTGATAGAAGTATCGAAAAATCATTCGGGTCAATCAAAAAAAAGTCTGCTAAAAAAGGCTCAGTTTTGGAGGCGTGATAAAGTTCAAGAATACCAATTAAGCTTGACTGGAGTGGGACAGAAGACGGAAGTAGTTATTCTGGATAGCAATGGACGATGGTTGACGAGCGGGGACGCGGATAACTTATTGAATAGATTGCACGAGGCGGTGAATCGTAGTCGAATTTAGTCTTTCTGGCTAAGATATTATGCGTTTTGCGACTATGGGTAGTGGTAGTAAAGGCAACGCCACTTTGGTGGATGAGAGCGACTCTGCGTTATTGGTAGACTGTGGATTAAGTTATGCGCGCGTGCGATCTTTGGCTAGTGAAAAGAACTACGACTTAGATAAGCTTGATGGAATATTCGTAACCCATGAACATAGTGACCACATTGGTGGTGTAAAAAATCTATCTAAAGGCCTCAAGATTCCGGTTTACGCGACATCTGGGACTATAGCGGCTTCCGCAAACCGGTTTGACGATGTTTATGACTTAAAAGAAATAGGGCTAGATAAGAATATCACCCTAGGCCCGTTTGAGATTACTCCAGTTATCGTACCGCACGACGCTCAGGAACCATGCCAGTTTATTATAACAGCACGTTTCAAGCGCTTAGGTATATTAACCGATTTGGGTCACGTTACGTCTTATGTTAGAAAAATGTATCAGACTTTAGATGCACTAGTAATAGAGTTTAATCATGATCTCGATATGTTACAGGCTAGTGATTATCGCCAAATTCTCCAGAGAAGAATAAGTGGGCCATACGGACACTTGAGCAATGATCAAGCAGAAGAATTTCTAAGCGGAATCAACTACCAAATGATGTCTCATATAGTTGCAGCACATTTAAGTGAGAAGACAAATAGTCCATCTATCGTCCTTGCGTGTCTAGACAGAGTAGTACCGAGCACTGTTAATACTCATGTGGCAACACAAGTCGATTTCTCTCCATGGTTTGTTATAAGTGAATGATGTAGAGAGTATAAAAATTATTGCTTTTTCACGTGTCGCATTAGACGGCGACGTTTATTTTGTTGCCGTTTCGTAAGCTGATTCTTTCTGCCTGAGTAAGGATTGTCTCCATTTAGGAAAAACAATTTTATCGGAGTCCCTATTAAGTCCAGCTTAGCCCGAAAAAAATTTTCTAAATATCTTTTGTAACTAACGGGCAGTGTCTCGACTAGGTTTCCATGTATCACTATTTTAGGGGGATTTTCTCCCCCCATATGAGCGAAGCGAAGTTTGACTCTTCTACCTCTTACCATCGGAGCGGGGTGCGACGTTACAGCATCAAATAGGATATTAGTTATATCCTTAGTTTTATGTTTTCTGATAGATGCTTCGTATGATTTATTGATAGATAAAAACAAGCTTCTTAAACCATTACCCTCTAGAGCCGAAATTTTGCAAACCTCTACAAATGTTGCAAATGTTAGTCTTCTATCTAGCTCTTTGAGACACTCTTCACGACCATCTTCGTCTAAGGCGTCCCATTTGTTTGTAGCAATTACCAGCGAACCTCCGTTATCTAAAGTAAGACCTAGAAGATGCAGGTCCTGGTCAGTGATACCCTCTTTAGCGTCAACTACTAACACTATTACATGAGCATGTTCTAGCGCTTGCAGACTCTGCATGACGCTGAACTTTTCTGCTACACCTGTCGTCCTCCCTTTACGGCGAATACCTGCAGTATCGATAATAGTGTAGTTTTGATCACGCCAGGTGAAATCAAAGTCAACGCTGTCTCGAGTGGTTCCCGGGATATCACTTGTGATCATACTATTTTGTCCAGTGATCCGATTTACTAAGGTAGATTTACCGACATTTGGTCTTCCTATGACTGAAATTTTTATCCTTCCTGAAGTGTTTTCAAGATCTGTGGTTTGATTGAGTGGAGGCCAGTCAAAGCTGATATCCTCTATTAGAGATGCTATACCTTCACCATGACTAGCGGATATCGGTATGATATTTCCTATTTGAAGTTTACTAAATTCTGCGATGACGAAGTCTTGATCCAAGCCTTCAGATTTATTTACCGCAATGACAACTCGTTTATTTAAACGCCTAAGACTGTCGGCGAGAATTTCATCGGCAGCGTTTAATCCAGTTCTTCCATCAACTACGAAGATAATTACATTGCACTCTTTGGCCACTTCCAGTGATTTTTCTGCGGCTATTATTCCAATCTCACTCTCCTCAGAAGAGTCAATTCCACCAGTATCTACAACTATATAATCCTTATCACCAATTTTCCCCAGACCTACTTTTGGATCGCGCGTTAGACCAGCGATATCTGCGACTAGGGCCGAACG
Source organism: uncultured Gammaproteobacteria bacterium (assembly GCA_938075585.1). Classification (GTDB taxonomy): domain Bacteria; phylum Pseudomonadota; class Gammaproteobacteria; genus UBA4457. Next base: position 13,905 of record CALJHG010000070.1, read on the forward strand.
TGTTTTTGTAATCCGATTAAATAATGTAGATTTTCCAACGTTCGGACGTCCGACTATAGCTAAGGTTGGCTTTAACGATAGGTTTTGATTTTCCATAGGGAATAGGCAAGTTGAACGATTATAGGTTTTTACTTAAGTCTCATAGTGACAACTCGGCCATTTGATGAGTACGATATTAGAGAATCAGCAGCCCTTAAGGATCTAGTAATAATTCGACTCTTCGCCAGTCTCGATTTATATACAAATTCACCGGTTTGACCATTCATCCAGAGCGTATATCCTTCCGAGTCACAGACTACAACGTACCCGTTATAGTACGCAGGTGCAGTAGGGTAGCGTTCTTTTAGTTCATCTTTTTTCCACACAGATGCTCCAGTTTCAGCATTAAGCGCCCAGATAGAACCTTCTTCATCTGTTACGTAGACATATCTACCCCCTACAGTTATCCCGGCGTAAGAAGAGATTTCTCGAGTCCATAGAATCCGTCCATCGATACTTGATATTGCTGAAACTCCTCCATGAAAGCTCGCAACAAAGATTGTATCCTTCTGGACAATAGGTGCAGAGTCCACGTCGACCATTCTGTCTAAGTCAGATCTACCACTTGGTATAGCCAAAGGACTATCCCATAAGCTTTGGCCTGATTTCAGATCTAGTGCGACAAATCTACCATTGTCGAAACCAGCAAATACTCTGTCGCCACTTATAACCGGTGGAGCATTTCCTCTCAAAGTGAGGGATGGTACTGTACGATCGTAATTCCAAATTTCCTTTCCCGTCGCGGAGTCAAGACCAAAGATGTTACCATCGCCTGTTCTTACCACCGTGATTTGATTAAACGCGGTTGGGGCTGATAGTATTTCGCTCGAGACCTTAGCGACCCATTTTAGGTTGCCGGTTAGAGCGTCTCTGGCTATCACACGACCATCTCCGGTGCCAATTAGTACCATTCCATCTCCGCCACCAGCGCCGCTAGTATAATTTACATTCTTGTCGTGGATTTGCCAGACAGGCTCTCCGGTAGACATGTCAGTAGCAATTAATTTACCGTACTGATCAGCTACGAATAGATAACCTCCAATGACAGCAGGAGTTAATTTTAAATATAGATTTTCTGCGCCTTTTCCTATTCGCTTAGACCAGATTTCTTCTACAGATATTTTCGACTTATAAGAGTCGCTCAGTATTCCGTTATCTTCGATTTCTGCGCTTTCTCGGTTAATGAAGCTGCTGAGGGATTGTGAGTCTCTGAATTTCGTAAAGCTGTAGTCACTACAACTAGTTAGCACGCATGCAATTATCAGCACCCCAGTTACTTTGCGGATAGAAAAAATCATTCATTGTCCTTTGTATTTATATTCTCCAACATATTGATTTTAAGGAGCAGGTTGCGCGTGTCTTGGTCAGTTTCTTGGTAGTTTGTCAGTGCGTCTTTGTAGGCTTCACTGGCAGCTGTGAGATCGCCTTGTTTCTGATAGATGTCTCCTAATAATTCAAGAGATCCATCAGATAGTTTGATGTTAGAGTTCAGCAGAACTAATCTAGCATCCTCCGTATTATTTTCTTGTAGTAAAATTTTCGCCAATCGCTCGCGAGCTAGTGTATCTAGGCCCATTTCTTCGCCTTCGACAATAACTTGATTGAGTAATTTTTTGGCATAAGAAGTATCCCCACCTTCGAATTTAATTTTTGCGAGTAACAGTTTAGATAGGGTCGCATAATTAGAACTTTTATCGAATTCTATGATCGCATTGGCTAGAGACTCGGCGTCGTCGAAGCGACTTTCGTTAAATGCCATGAGTAACTGTGAGTAGTTGATTGATAGATTCTCGGCCTTTTGATTTTTTATAGATGACCAATATGTGAAGCCACCAAATGATCCAATCGCTAGAGTAACTGACATCATCACGGCAATACCGTTTTTGACCCACCATTGCTTGATTTTGTTCGACAGTTCTTCGTCAGTTGTATAGTCATTCAATTTGTTAGCCCTTCTTCAGTACATATCTAAGAATATCGCTTTAAATTATAGCGTGGTTAGCTCGCCAAAGTACTAGCCATTTGTAACCAGCATTTCATTGAGAATTTCTTTGAGTTCGTGTTCGGAACACATGATTTGTTGCTTATTTGTTTGAAGCGGCTTAACAGTTACTTTTTTGGCAACAGCCTCATCGGCGCCGATTAAAATAGCTATACGTGCGCCTGTACGATCTGCTTTTTTCATGCGAGCCTTAAGTTTACCACTGCTGACATGAAGTATCGTTTTTAAAGCGGGAATATGTGAGCGCAAGTATTCTGCAGTTTGAATTGCCAGAAGCTCATAGTTATCATCGGTTGCCATAACGTAAATATCTGGGCTTTGCGGTGAGAGTGTAATTTGCTGCACTTTTCTAAGTTCTATTATTCGTTCAAGACCCATAGCGCATCCAGTCGCATGCGATGCCTTACCACCCATAGTTCCTACCAGGCTGTCGTATCGACCTCCCGCGCAGATAGCACTTTGGGCGCCTAGCTCTTCGGTGACCCATTCGAAAACTGTTTTATTGTAATAGTCTAGCCCCCTAACAAGTCGTGGGTTTATTGTGTATTTTATGTTGTTTGCACTAAGTATTTTCGTGAAGGCTATAAAGTGATTTTTTGAGTCATCGTCAAGATAATCTGATAACGAAGGAGCCTCGGAAATAAGCTCTTGAAGGTCTGGATTCTTACTGTCTAGTATCCTTAAGGGATTAGAGTTCAATCGAGCTAGACTTGGCTCGTCTAAAAGCTTTTTAAAGGGACTGAAGTAGTTTACTAATGCCGTTCTATAGTTAGCACGGGATTCTTCATTTCCCAGAGAGTTGACCTCCAAGCGGAGATTTGTAATGCTTAGCGAATCCCAAAGTCTGCGAGTTAGCATAATTAGCTCAGCATCGCTTTGTGGCGACCCTGCGCCGAATACTTCTATCCCCACTTGGTGAAATTGTCGCAACCTTCCTCGCTGCGGTCTTTCATGCCGAAACATAGGCCCCAGATACCAAAGGCGTTGCGGTACATTCTGTAGAAGACTATTTTGTAGAACCGCTCTAACACAACTTGCGGTTCCTTCGGGTCTCAGGGTTAAGCTATCTCCGTTTCGATCCTCAAATGAGTACATTTCTTTTTGTACAATATCTGTCTGTTCACCAATGGATCTATGGAAAACACTGGTTTGCTCCAATATGGGTAGTCGGATTTCATGATACCCGTAGCATTGAAGTACCGATAGGATATGCCCCTCAACTGCCCGCCATTCAGGAGTATCAGTCGGCAACGTATCGTTCATTCCTCTAATTGATTTCGCTAAATTCGCCAAGGCAACCTCTTTCGTTTTATAGTCCTTGAATCACAGTATTTTAGGTAAAAAGTGGCAAGAGTATTGTTAGATTTAATGGGTATTCTGAATATTTTTTCGTCTCTTCTCAACTTGCCCCACTAGCTGGCCGCATGCAGCATCGATATCGCTACCCCGTGTTTTCCGAGTGATGGTCATAATCCCCGCTTTATATAGCTTATCACGGAAAAGATTTATGTCTCTTTCTTCCGAACGCTCAAACGCGCTGTTTTTATAAGGATTAAATGGTATCAGATTGACTTTAGCCGGAATTCCATCCAGTAGCTTGATCAAAACTGACGCTTCTTTGACAGAGTCATTCACGTCTTTAAGCATTACATACTCAAATGTGATGTGACTGTCATTGGTTGCCCTGCTGTAATTTTTACAAGCATTAAGCAGTTTTTCGATGGGATATTTTTTGTTCAGAGGGACAAGCTTATCTCTCAAGTAGTTGTTCGTCGCATGCAAAGATATCGCTAGACTAACTGGACATGCTTTCGCTAATTTATCTATCCTTGGCACAATTCCAGCAGTGCTAAGAGTTATTCTTCTTTTCCCCAAATTATAGGCGTTATTGTCCATCATTAGCTTCATAGCCATGACAGCATTATTAAAATTAAGCAGGGGCTCACCCATTCCCATCATTACAACGTTAGTTATTGACCGTTTTGTATTAGGTGATTCATCTAATTTCTTTGATGCTAGCCAGACTTGTCCAATGATTTCGCTTACTGACAAATTTCGATTAAATCCTTGGGTAGCAGTAGCACAAAATTGACAATTAAGAGGACAACCTACTTGTGAGGACACACATAAAGTCCCGCGAGAACCTTCAGGGATATATACCGTTTCCACACTATTTATCGGGTCAATATTTATTAGCCATTTCCGAGTGCCATCTTCAGAAATTTGCTCAGCGCCTAGACTAGGTATTCGAATTTCAGTCTCTTGGCTCAATTGCTCTCTCAGCTTTTTACTTAGATTAGTCATCTCCCCAAAGTTGGTAATACCGTGTTGGTGAATCCATTTCACTATTTGCGTAGCACGAAAGCTGGTCTCACCAAGCTCACTAAAGTAGCCGGCTAAACCTTGTACGTCATAATTCATCAAGTTTATGGGTGCTTTTTCCATTTTGATTGGTCAAATAGTGCTGTATATGTCTTTCTTATCGAAAAAAAAGGCAATTTCTTTTTCTGCAGTTTCGGGTGCATCTGAACCATGCACCGCATTTTCAGTCATACTATGGGCGAATTCAGCTCTTATTGTTCCTGGGGCAGCCTCTGCCGGGTTCGTAGCACCCATAATTTCTCGATTCTTTTGGATTGCATTTTCACCTTCAAGAACTTGTGCCAGTATCGGGCCTTTGGTCATAAAGCTGATCAACTCTTCAAAAAACGGCTTGCCTTGATGCACGCCGTAGAAATCCTTAGCTTGATTTTCGGTGAGGCGTACCATTTTCGCAGCCACCACTTTTAACCCACCTTCTTCGAATTTATTTATTATTCCGCCGATCTGATTTGCGGCGACTGAGCTTGGCTTTATAAGTGATAGTGTTTGTTCTTGGGGCATTATTAGAAAGTCTCCGTAAAATTATTCTTAAAAGAATTAAAAATGGAGCGGCATTATACCTGCAATCACTCTTAACATGATAGCCTTCCTACGTGGCGATGAAATCGTGTGATATGCTCAGTAGAGACCAGTTTCAAGTCTAGCCGCCTCGGACATCATTTCCTGATTCCAAGGAGGGTCGAATACTAGTTCAACGTCAACTGACGATATATTTGGTATCTGGCTAACTTTTGATATGACGTCTTCGACTAGGAAAGGACCCATCCCACAGCCAGGCGCTGTTAACGTTAAATCTATTTCTACTCGGTTTCCTGTATCTTCATAGACTATATCGCAGCGATAAATTAGTCCCAGTTCAACTATATTGATCGGGATTTCGGGGTCATAGCATGTACTAAGCTGCTCCCAGATTAGCTCATCATCAATTAGGGGCGAGTTAAGTGCGGTCTCGAATCTGATATCTTTTTCCGCTGCTTCCATTCCTAATGCAGAGATATCTGCTTCATTTATCCTAGCTAAGTTTCCCATAACGTTAACTGTTACTGATCCACCAAGTGCTTGTGTGATGAATACTTCTGTACCCTTCTCTAAATCGATGGTTATTCCTTGAGGGATCATTACGGCTTCGCACGCATGCAATAGTTTGATAGGTTCCCGAAAGTCTTGCCCCTTGATTCCAGTCATAATTTCAACTCACTAAAATAGGTATAGTTTTTTCAATTGCATCGAAAATAGAATCAACTTCTTCAAGAGTATTGTAGAAGGCGAAGGATACTCGTGCCGTACCTTGAACTCCCAGTCGTTGCATTACGGGCATAGCGCAATGGTGTCCAGTTCTTATTGCAATCCCTTGGTGATCGAGTAAAGTTCCCAAATCGTGGGGGTGCACTCCTTTTATATTAAAGGAAAGTACCGATACTTTATTAGCCGCAGTGCCTAAGATAGTGAGGTTCGGGATCAATTTTGCTCTTTCGGTAGCACGACGCAAAAGTTTATTTTCGTGGGCTAAAACTTTTTGAAGATCCAGGCAACCAAAATATTCAAGTGCGGTACCGAGGCCGATACCACCGACGATATTTGGGGTTCCAGCCTCAAACTTGTGCGGTAGATCATTGTACACTGTCTTCTCAAAGCTGACGGTTTTTATCATGTCTCCGCCACCTTGCCATGGAGGCATACTTTCGAGTAGGTCTTCTTTGCCATAAAGTACGCCGATACCGGTTGGTCCAAGTGCTTTATGGCCAGAAAATGCATAAAAATCACAGCCTAATTCTAATACATCGACTTGATCGTGGATTATTGCTTGTGCTCCATCTAAAAGCACCGCTGCCCCTACTTGGTGAGCTTGTTCAGTGATCTCTCTGACTGGATTAATTGTTCCTAGAGCGTTTGAAATATGACCTACAGCGACCATTTTGGTTTTTTCGGATAGTAGGTTCTTAAACTCTTCCATCAGAATTTCACCGGCATCATTTACAGGAGCTACGACTAATTTTGCTCCAACTTGATCACAAACCATTTGCCAAGGACCAATATTTGAATGATGCTCTAATCCACTTATTAGTATTTCACTCTGCGTATCTAATTGCGGACGCGCATAGCTCTGTGCTACTAAGTTGATTGCTTCAGTAGTCCCTCTAGTGAAAATAATCTCCGATACACTTCGCGCGTTGATAAACTTTCTAATGAGGTTTCTTGATCCTTCAAAAGCTTCGGTCGCTTCTTCACTTAGCGAATGGACGCCGCGGTGTATATTCGCATTCTCATTTCGGTAGTAATTACTTATTCTCTCGATAACACATTGCGGTTTCTGGGTAGTGGCAGCGTTATCTGCATAAATAAGATGTTTACCATTTACTGCGGTGCTTAGGATTGGAAAGTCAGTTCTGATTTCCTCAACATTAAGTCTAGCGTCAAGCGATTCTTTTGCGGCGCTCATATCGTTTATCCTTGTTGAATAAATTCACTCATTTGGTTATGCCCTAAAAATTTATTTTCTAGCAATTGTCTAAGGGCTGGTAGCGGAATAGATTCTATTACCTTTTCAGCAAACGCGTATATTAGAAGAGCCCTAGCATCTTTGTAGCTTAAGCCACGCGATCGCAGATAGAATAGGGCGGTTTCATCTAGTTGGCCTACTGTGGCGCCATGGGCACACTTTACATCATCGGCATAAATTTCAAGTTCAGGTTTTGTATCTATTTCTGCTAGTTTGGACAGGAGTAAGTTGTTGCTTGCTTGTCGCGCTGAGATTTTCTGGGCGTCAGCGGATACGACAACTTTCCCGTTGAATATTCCTCGACTATTGTCATCAAGGATCCCACGATAGAGTTCGTCACTATGGGTCTCACCAACTAGATGCCGAATAGTAGTATGGTGATCGATATGTTGATCGTTTATCCCTGTAAAAAGCCCATTTAATCGACAATATGCCGCTCGTCCAGATAGAGAGACGTCGATGTCTACCCTGCTTAATTTACTTCCCATAACAATTGAGTCGGAGTAAAGACTAGCCCCACTATCGACTTGAGCATCAATTTTCCCAATATGAGTAGTATTCATGGATTCCATTTGCAACCGGTGGTGAAACAAAGTTGAATTTTGACCAAGTCTGAGATTCGTCACCACATTGGTCAAGCCTGCATCTTTATCATGGCTTCTGTACTCTTCTACGACACGAGCGTGCGAATTTTCATTCATCTTGACAATTATTCTCAAAGATTTTAACAGAGGCTCTGATGACTCTCCTATGAGGATTAACTTGATTACTTTTTCAATTTTTCGATTTTTTTCAACCTCGATAAGTAAGCTATCGCACAGTGTCAGTATATTCAGCGCGCTAAAAGTTTCCGATAGATCGGCTTTGAGTATGGTTTCTAAATTACACTTTTCGTCTGCCTTTTTGGTTTTAGTAGGGCGTATTTTAATGCCATTTTCCAATAGTTCGTCTGTGCTCAAATTTGGTTGAAAAAAACCATTAATGAAAACGAGGTGTAGTTTGTCAGCTTCCAGAAAGTCGTCTCTGGAGTAGGGTTTTTTTAGCAAAGCACCAGTGTTGCGCTCGTCTGCTATTAGGTAATCATTTTTCCTGAGGTCGTGTAGGCTCGTATACTTCCAAGATTCCTCCTTAGTACTGGGGTAGTCCCGCGAGGAAATTATCTTGAGTGCGTCAGATCTGAGCCGCTCTAGCCAGTCGCCAGTATCGGAGTTTGGTTCAGGAAGCTTCTGTAAGAGTGCTTGAAGCGAATTAGTCATGCAGCACTCTCTTGACCATCGGTTAACCAATCATATCCTTTGCTTTCTAGAGTACGAGCTAGTTCTTTATCACCGGTCTTGATGATTTTCCCCTTAGCTAATACGTGGACGTAATCTGGTACGATATAATCTAACAGGCGCTGATAATGAGTAATTACCATAAATGAACGACTTGCATCCCGGAGTTTGTTTACCCCGTCAGAGACAGCTTTTAAAGCATCTATATCGAGTCCGGAATCAGTTTCATCTAAGACGGCAAGCATTGGTTCAAGAACGCTCAATTGGAAAATTTCGTTGCGCTTTTTTTCCCCTCCAGAAAACCCTGAATTTACCTGACGATTTAACAAGCTTTCGTCAAGGCCCACTGCCTTAACTTTCGATTTGACTAGTTTTAAGAACTCTACAGACGTCAGTTCTTTTTCTCCTCGATAATTTCTGATCCCGTTTAAGGCCGCCTTAAGCATGTAAACATTATTTACTCCTGCAATTTCTATCGGATACTGAAATGCCAGAAAGACTCCCTCGCCGGCACGCTCTTCAGGCTCTAGATCAACTAAGGACTTTCCGTTGAAAACAATTTCTCCTTGAGAAACGGTATAGCCTTCACGACCCGCTATGACATGCGAGAGGGTACTCTTGCCGGATCCGTTAGGGCCCATGATAGCGTGAGTTTCTCCAGGTTTAACCGTTAGATTTATTCCTGACAAAATTTCTTTCCCATCTACATCAACGTGTAGATCGCTTATTTCAAGCATGTTTTTAGCTCCGCTGTGGAATGGTTGTTATTTAGCCGATACTGCCTTCTAAGCTTATGCCAAGAAGTTTTTGTGCTTCTACGGCAAATTCCATAGGTAATTCTTTGAATACCTCTTTACAGAATCCATTTACTATCATATTGATTGCATCTTCCTGACCTATGCCTCTACTTCGCAAGTAGAAGAGTTGGTCATCGCTAATCTTTGACGTGGACGCCTCGTGTTCTATCTGCGCAGAAGGAGTCTTACATTCTATATAGGGGAAGGTGTGCGCCGCGGACTTATCTCCAAGCAATAGGGAGTCGCACTGAGTATAGTTTCTTGCATTTTCCGCACTACCGCCGACCCGAACTAGTCCGCGATAAGCATTTTGGCTACGTCCTGCAGAAATACCTTTAGAGATGATTGTAGAGTTACTTCCTTTCCCTAGATGAATCATCTTGGTCCCAGTGTCGGCCTGTTGCAAGTTATTAGTTAGGGCGACTGAATAAAATTCTCCAATTGAGTCTTCACCTCGCAGAATACAGCTTGGATATTTCCAAGTAATCGCCGATCCGGTTTCGACTTGTGTCCAAGATATTTTTGACCTATCGCCTCTGCAATCACCTCTTTTTGTTACGAAATTATAAATCCCTCCTTTCCCTTCCTCGTCTCCCGGATACCAATTTTGTACAGTAGAATATTTAATTTCGGCATCTTTCAAGACCACTAGTTCAACGACTGCTGCATGCAGCTGATTTTCATCGCGCATAGGGGCAGTGCAGCCTTCTAAATAGCTAACGTAACTCCCTTCATCAGCCACAATGAGGGTACGTTCAAATTGTCCAGTGTTCATTGCATTCATGCGGAAGTAGGTTGATAACTCCATGGGACAGCGTGTGTTTTTTGGTATGTAAACAAATGAACCGTCTGAGAATACAGCTGAATTGAGCGCAGAGTAAAAATTGTCTCTGGCGGGCACAACTGTACCAAGATATTTTTTTACTAATTCAGGGTAGTCTTTTACTGCCTCTGAAAAAGAACAGAAAATCACTCCAACTTCTGCGAGTTTTTCACGAAAAGTAGTGTGGACTGAAACACTGTCAAATACTATATCTACCGCCACTCCCGCTAAAACTTTTTGTTCTTCAAGTGGAATACCCAGTTTCTCGTAAGTCTCAAGGAGTTTGGGATCAACTTCATCAAGACTTTTAGGACGATCCTCATCACTTTTCGGAGCTGCATAATAAGATATATCTTGAAAGTCGATAGGTGGATACTCTACATGTGCCCATTTGGGTTCGGTCATCTCTTGGAACTGTTTATAAGCTTTAAGCCTCCATTGGAGCAGCCACTCGGGTTCTTCTTTCTTTTTGGAGATAAATCTAATAGTTTCTTCATTTAATCCTGGCGGCGCGAATTCTTGTTCTATATCAGTATAGAATCCAGCCTCGTAGGTTTGATTTACTAAACTATCAATTTCTTCTGCGTTAGTAGACATTTAACATCCTTAAATTTAGCTTTAACTTTTAAATGCTAAAACTTTCGCCGCAACCACAAGTTGCGGAAACATTTGGGTTATTGAATCGAAAACCTTCGTTAAGACCTTCCTTAGTGAAGTCAATCTCAGTGCCTTTCAGATACTTAAAGCTTTCACTGTCTACTAATAAACTGATCCCCCGTGACTCAAAAATTTCATCGTGTTCATTTTCTTCTTCGGCTATTTCGACGGTATACATGTAGCCGGAGCAACCGGTAGTCTTTACCCCTAGCCTCAGACATGTTGAACCGGCTTCGGACGCCAGAAACTGACGTATGTGTAATGCTGCACGTTCGGTTAGTGTAATTTCCATATCTTTAAGCCTTATCAGAATACTGAAGTTTTAATCGCTGAATTAACCTGCATATGTATCGGTGTCAGGCTAGTTAAGGGGGCTTTTGCACCCGAATTTTTACTTTCTTTATCCATTAGTTCCTTTAAACTTACGCCACTCAGGAAGTTTTGGATTTGCAAACTTAGCTCTTGCCATAGATCATGTGTTAGACAAGGATTTTCACCTCGACAGTTTTTTTGACCTCCGCATTGGGTGGCATCCACAGGCTCATTAACCGCCGAAATAACGTCCCCCACAGATATTAATGCAGCAGACCGACCTAGTTTGTAGCCCCCTCCAGGTCCCCGCGTCCCATCTACTAGCCCTTTTTTTCTCAACTTCGAAAATAATTGTTCCAGGTAAGACTGCGAGATCCCCTGTCTATCAGCAATTTCTGAGAGTGTTACAGGTCTTTTCTTAATATTGAGCGCCAAGTCGAGCATTGCGGTAACAGCATATCTGCCACGCGTTGTAAGTCTCATACTAACCTCTATTTATTTACTAATATTCTTAGTCGGTATTTTCCTATAACCAAGTAATTTAGTCAAGAATAGAGGTCTTAATTTACGGTAAAGATCTGGCGATTGTGTTTGGTAGTTAAGTAATCCGCTAAAAGTGTTGTGAAATCGCTACTTATCGATATTTTGTTTCTTCAAGAAAGTCGTTTCCTTTTCCAACTCTTGAATCCTATCAGTTAATTGTTCCAGTGATTCGGAAATCGGATCTTCGGAATCAGAAACTACCCCGTACGCTTCAAATTTATCCCCCGATTTTCTGGAACCTAATTCTTTTTCTCCGCGGATTCTTCCCGGGACCCCTACAATAGTCTGACTTTCCCCAACGTTGCTTATTACAACTGCATTGGAGCCTATTCTAGCATTTGCTTCGATTGTCACAGGACCTAAGACCTTTGCCCCCGCACCAATAATAATATTATTTTTTAGGGTAGGGTGCCTTTTACCTTTTTGCCAACTCGTCCCCCCCAAGGTTACACCGTGGTAAAGTGTGCAGTCATCCCCTATCTCGGCAGTCTCGCCGATAACTACTCCCATACCATGGTCTATAAAGAATCTTCGCCCAATTTTTGCTCCTGGGTGTATTTCTACCCCACTAATTATTCTGCCCAAATGAGAGATCACTCTGGCTACCCATTTCAAGCCGAGAGCCCAGAACAAATGACTGATCCTATAAAAAATTAGTGCATGCACTCCAGGGTAGCAAGTTAGCACCTCCAACAAGTGCCTAGCGGCCGGATCGCGTTCGAACACACATCGGATATCTTCGCTTAGGTGTTTAATCATAATTAAATGATTCCATATTTAATATGTATTGTGATCTTACCTTATTTCCCTAGTACAGGTTAGATAAGACTTCTTTTTGATGGCTTGAGGCAAAATGTTTAATTTCTAACGAGAGCGTACTCTAAAAGTTTAATGCATTAACTCATAAAATGCTTACAAACTATTTTTGCTTTTCTTTTATTCTTTTGATGCTGTGAGCAGAGCAACTGTTGAAACCGATTATAATTGACTCGTAAGATGATACTTGCGGGTTAACGGATAATGTAATTTAAGCTAGCGGAGGATTTGATGAGAACGGGAAATGAGATCTTCGAACATCATTTGGAAGTCTTTGGAGCGGGCGATATAGACGGTATTTTGAAAGATTACGATGATGCCTCGATTATGGTTTATGGCAATAAAACTTGGATTGGCCTCGCAGGCGCTAGAGATTTTTTTACTATGTGGCTAGATGATTTAATCCCATCTGGTAGTGATTTTTGCGTAATCGATCAGGTTGCCTTAGAAAATATGGTTTATATTACTTGGACTGCTGATTCTAGGAATTACGTTTTTGATTACGCTACAAATACTTTTATTTTTAGGAACGATAAGATTTGGAGACAAACCGTCGCCACCCACCACAGGGTGAAGATCTAGAATACTTGCGATTGTTTCAGCTTGGCTAAAGCGCCTTTATCTGTGTCTTCAATTTTGTTACAGCAGCTGTAGCCTTTTCTAGGCGGAGGTTCACCTGTTCGACGACTTTTTTTGGGGCTTTATCAACGAAATTCTTGTTTTTCAACTTGCTAGCTGTCGCGTCGGCCTCGGCGATGGCCTTCGCCAGTTCTTTGGAAAGGCGCTCTCTCTCAGCAGCCTTGTCTATAAGGCCCTCAAAAGGAATACATATGGTCATATTTTCTGCAAGGGAAGTAGCAACTTCGCTGCTCGGGTAGGTATCAAAGCTAGGTTTATTGACCCGCGCTAACTGCATAATAATTTTAGCATGCGTGGAGATTAGTTTTTTGTCTTTTTCTGTTGCGTCTTTGATAAAGATAGGTAGAGTTTTTCTGGGTTCAATATCGTATTTGGCGCGTATGCGTCGTATTCCAAGAATTATTTCCTTAAGTACCTCGAAGTTGTTTCCCTTAAGTTTGGCTGGTTGGGTGTCGGCCTCGACAGGGTAAGTTTGTAACATTAACGAACCTTCGTTAGGGTTATTGGGGATTTTTTGCCATATTTCTTCTGAGATGAACGGCATGAACGGATGTAGGGCTCGTAAGAAATTGTCGAGTAAGGAAATTAATGTGTCGCAGACACCATCTTTTTCAGTTTGGGAAGCGTCAGTCGAATAGAGAGTTACTTTGGCAATTTCAATGTACCAATCGCAGTAGTCATCCCAGACAAACTCATAGAGAGCTTGCGCTGCTCGATCGAAACGATAGTCCTTAAAGCCTTTCCTTACTTTGACGATGGCATCATTGAAGCGCATGGAGATCCATTCCTCTGGTAGACCTTTCACAAGCTCATGACCAGAGGTCTTAGATTGATTCGATTCTATTGCTGCGAAAACAAATCGGGCGGCGTTCCAAATTTTATTACAAAAATTCATGTAACCATTTATTCGCCCTAAGTCGAATCGAATATCCCTACCTTGCGTGGCCATAATAGCAAACGTAAAACGTAAGGCGTCAGTTCCATAGCTCGGAATGCCTTTAGGAAATTCTTTCCTTGTTTCCCGTTCTATCCTGTCGGCGTCCTCTGGACGCAAAAGCCCTGTTCTCCTTTTTTGAACCAGCGATTCAATATCTATACCATCTATTAGATCAATAGGGTCGATTATATTTCCTTTAGATTTGGACATTTTATTGCCCCTGCCATCGCGGACTAGTCCATGTATGTAGACTTCTTCAAATGGTACTTCGCCCGTGAATTTGATACCCATCATGATCATCCGAGCAACCCAGAAAAAAATTATATCGAACCCGGTGACTAGCGCATTTGTGGGATAGAATGCTTGAAGCTCCCTAGTTTTTTTAGGCCACCCCAGCGTAGAGAATGGCCAAAGCGCGGACGAAAACCAAGTATCTAGCACGTCGGGGTCTTGAAAAAGCTTGGTATCGGATGAGATTCCGGCGCTTTTGCGAGCATCGGCTTCGCTATAACCTACGAAGACATTCCCTTCATCGTCATACCACGCAGGTATTCGATGTCCCCACCATAACTGTCTCGAGATGCACCAGTCCTCGATGTTATTCATCCACTCAAAATAGGTTTTTGACCAGTTTTCTGGGATAAATTTAACACTCCCATCTTTAACAGCCTCGATTGCTGGTGCGGCTAGTTCTTCGGCCTTAACAAACCATTGATCTGTAAGATATGGTTCTATGATACTTTGAGTTCGATCTCCTCTGGGAACCATAAGTGTATGATTTTCAATTTTTTCCATCAAATTGAGGCTGCTTAGCTCTTGAATTACAGCATCTCGGGCCTCAAATCTGTCTAACTCTTGGAAACGTTTAGGCACATTTTTATTAAGTGAGGCTTTTTCGGAAAAAATATTAATTACTTTTAGATTATGACGCTGGCCAACTTGGTAGTCATTAAAATCATGCGCAGGAGTTATTTTTACGCAACCAGATCCAAACATTGGGTCGACGTAATCATCAGCAATGATTGGTATTAGTCTGTCTGAAAGGGGCAGGGATATTTTCTCACCAACCAAGTGCTTATATCTATCATCTTTAGGGTGTACCGCTACCGCAGAATCTCCCAGCATAGTTTCTGGCCTCGTAGTAGCAACAACCAGATGACCTTGACCATTTTCAAGAGGATACCGTAAATGCCATAAGTGGCCATTTTCTTGCTCGGAGATTACCTCTAGATCTGAAATCGCAGTTTTTAGGACAGGATCCCAATTTACTAGTCTTTTACCTCTGTAGATTAAGCCTTCTCGGAATAGTCGAACAAAAACTTCCCTAACACTGGCTGAAAGTTGATCGTCTAAAGTGAATCTCTCGCGACTCCAATCCATTGAAGAGCCCATACGCCTTAGTTGCTGCGAAATCGTGCCACCAGATTGCTCTTTCCAGTCCCAAGCCTCCTGCATGAAGGCATCGCGCCCTATTTCATGCCGAGATTTACCCGATAACTCTAATTGTCGTTCAACGACTATCTGGGTGGCAATGCCAGCATGATCGCAGCCACATTGCCACAGCACACTGAGGTCATTCATTCGATTAAAACGAACCAGACTGTCCATTAATGTATCCTGAAATGCGTGCCCCATATGCAGACTACCAGTTACATTCGGCGGCGGTAGCATAATACAATAGGAGTTTTTCTTTAGGCTACTTGGTTTAAAGTAGCCCGAATCTTCCCAAGACTTATAAAGTCGTTGCTCGATTTCTTTGGGGTTGTAGCTTTTCTCCATGTGTTTTCTGGTGCTTTCTAAAGTGTTTTATTAATAGTTTATTATCATTTGAGCTTACGAAAAACGTGATTGACGCGCTAATACTTAGGACTGACACTTAGATTATATCAAGAGAGGCTGATTTTGTGCGTAAAAATGGGGAAACCCCTATCCTGATAATATTTATATTTCACGCGGGCGGAGTTGCGGCTGCTCTCATCGTAGCCGGTAGGCTCGACTACTCGCTGAAATTTACTTACGGTTGTGGGCACATCTTCTCCTAGGTTGATCAGTAGATCTGACTTGATTGCTTGAGATAATCTATCACCAATAATAACAGGCGCGGTGTGGTTTTCGCTCTGGCGCTCATGGGGAACAAAGCTTTCTGCTGAAAAACTCCACAAGAGGTCATCCATTTCTTTGACAGACCTTTCGTTCAAGCAGCGGATAAATATCTCATGATTTTTTTTCCAAGCTTTTTCAGTGATGCGACACATTAATACATTTTGAGCCAGTTGGCTGAGGCTGTCGTGTATATAGAAATCGACTCTGGTCATGTTGTTACTTCGTCGCTTGCGAGCATATATATTGGGACAGAAGGGCCACTGGTCTACCAGTAGCTCCTTTATTAGCACCAGAGTTCCAAGCGGTTCCAGCGATATCCAAGTGCGCCCATCGCTGGTTTTCAACAAACCGAGAGAGGAAGCAAGCAGCAGTTATAGTTCCGGCGCTTCTACCACCGACATTAGCCATGTCTGCAAATGGACTTTCAATTTGTTTTTGGTAGTCAGCCCATAACGGCAATCGCCATACGCGATCATGGGCCGCTTCACCAGCTTCGGTGAGATCTAACGATAGTTGGTCATCATTTGATAAGAGTCCTGTTGCGTGGGCGCCCAAGGCTACAACACAAGCTCCGGTCAATGTAGCCACGTCTATTATTACATTTGGATCGAATTGTTCAGCGTAGGTTAAAGCATCGCATAGGATGAGTCTCCCTTCCGCATCTGTATTAAGGATTTCTATGGTTTGGCCGGACATACTTTTCACGATATCACCAGGCTTACTGGCATTTCCGTCTGGTAAGTTTTCAGTGGCTGGAATTAAGGCGATAACATCTACTGCCGGCTGCATTTTAGCAACAGTGAGCATAGTCCCTAGTACCGATGCTGCGCCACCCATGTCATATTTCATCTCATCCATTGCAGCGCCCGGTTTTAGTGATATTCCTCCAGAGTCAAATGTAACCCCTTTCCCAACAAGCACTATTGGCTTTTGTCCCTCTACTTGACTTTGCCTATATTTAAGTTCGATTAGTTTCGCGGGTTGTCGTGAACCCTGAGATACGGAAAGAAATGATCCCATTCCCATTTTTTCCATATCCATTTCTTCCAAAATCTTACATTGCAAGGCAGGATACTCAGCTGCTAATTGGACTGCAGTTTCAGCTAAATGAGTCGGCGTACAAACGTTTCCTGGACGGTTAGCAAGATCTTTAGCCAGTGAGATACCGGCTATCAGCGCCTTCGCATCAGCTATAGATTTTCTGATACTAGTTACAATGGTCTTATCAAGAGAAACAAAGGCCAGTCTAGACAATCGTTTTTTTCGCTTATTTTTTGTTTTCAACTCATCAAACGCGTAGAGCTCAGCATCTAAAATTCTAGCGTGTTGTTTTATTTTCCAGTCATTATCTCTCCTGAGAACTTTCACTTGGTCTAAAGTGCTGCTGACCGAAGTCGCGGGGAGCTTACCGAGTTCTTTTGCCACGGTAGCTAATATTTGCCTATACTCTGCTTCATCTATCCCCTTATCTGAGCCGCTATTGACGAGCATTAACCGATCGGCCTTTAGCCCTGAACAATTATTAACAAGAACGTTCGCTCCGATTTTTTTCTTGATGTCCTCTAACTCAATTATTTTGCTAATTACACCTCTTGTTTTTTTGTCGAGGCCCTCCGCTATAGGTCCGATCGACTTACCTTTGAGTACTGGTATTACAAGACAGGATGTCTTGATTTCGTGAAGGTCTGTCGTTTGTAATGATATTTCCATTGTGATTCTCATTTAAAAGCGTTACTGATGAACTGCAGTATAGTGTCTAAGCGTCGCACAATTTGCGCCGCCCGATTAATCATTAGTGTATCCTTCGTTATAGATTAAGGTAAAGTGCCAAGACTACATATTCTGTCAAAGTAGGTCACGGAATGAAAATACTCGAAAAATACATCGGGAAGTCAGTTATTTTAAGTTCGCTAGTGATTTTAGCCTGTCTGATAGGTATTTTTTCATTTTTTTCATTAATAGAAAATTTATCTGAGCATAATTCTGTGAGTGGAATCACAGTATTTTTCGAGTCCGTGCTGGAGGTGCCAGGGTTAGTATTTGATTTGATGCCGATTGCTGCTCTTGTCGGAGCCTTATTGGCACTAGGTGGTTTAACCGAGAACCATGAGCTTGTCGTCATAAGAATGGCTGGTGGCGCAAAAAGTTATATTTTTAGAATCATGCTTAAAAGTGCTTCTGTACTTGTTATTATTGCTATAGTTGCCGGAGAGTTTCTGGCCCCCGTGTGCCAGAATATATCCTCTAAAATGACTTCGCTATCTTCCGAGCCCGCAATACAAAACGAGCGGATTTGGACCAAGGAAAATCAGACTTTTATCAGCGTTGGTCGTCTAGTATCTGATTGTCACCTGAAAAACGTAAAAGTTCACAAATTTTCAGATAGAGGAGTTTTAGAGGAGTCAATATTAGCAAAAAACGGTTATTGTATAAAAAATGGTTGGGAATTGAATGATGTAGAATCTACCTTTTTTGATGGCGATGTTAGCCGAGTGGAACGCGCTGAAATTTTAATTTGGGTAACCGAGATCGATCCTAATTTGTTTGGTCTGCTGGGCTTAGATCCAGAAAAGTTAGGGTTGGCTGATCTTTGGACTTACGTCAATTATGCGAAACAGGGTGCTCAAAATTCGCAATTGTGGATCCAAGCATTTTGGGCCCGATTAGTGCATCCTTTCACGATATATCTTATGGTTTTCTTGGCCTTGCCTATAGTATTAATGAGTTCTCGCAGTAACCCGTTAGGCCGAGTTATATTCATAGGAGTTTGCGTAGGTCTCGGTTTTTATGTCTTTAATGAGTTGTCGTCTAGTTTCGGCATTGCGTTTAATTTGGATCCTATTATTGTTTCTTTCAGCCCTAGTATTCTTATGCTGGGTATTGGAGCATGGTTAAATGTCCGCTCGCGGTAGAAACTAGATTTTTCGGATGTAGGTTTTGGATAGAACGTCTTGCCAAGTAAGTTTGTCTGCCCTCCAAAGAGCAGGCGCGTATCCGATACCCATCGTCCCTAATGAGATTGCGGCGGCGGCAAATCGAAATAATGAATCAGCTTTTGTTAGTGAGCCTCCATCAAACTTTTTAATTTCTAATTTCCAAACTTGCATACCGAGAGTTTTACCTTTTTGCCAGCATACGACGAAATAAAAAAATATAATTGCTAAAATGTATATAAGAAACAATACATTGCCGGGTTCAATTACGTCGCCTGAAAATAATACTGGAATAAAGCACGCAAAAAATACTATTGCGATCACTGCTATCGCGTCATAAACTAGACTGCCTATACGTGCACCTAGTGAAGCTGATGATGTTATCGGTTCCGAGTTTTTCACTGATTGCATTTGTGATTAATTTAGAGGTCCTAATGTACTAAAATTTTATGGCGCTCCCTAGGGGAATCGAACCCCTGTTTTCGCCGTGAGAGGGCGACGTCCTGACCGCTAGACGAAGGGAGCCGGTACTTTTCTAAGGCGTTACCTTAACATTATTTTTGGCAGAAAATGGAATTTTTTAAAATTTTTAAAAGTACGAATGAATAGTTCACTGGATGTTTCTGATGGCTTTAAGAAGCCTATTATTTACTCCAGAAAAGATCACGCTATTTCGCGTAAACAGATTTCTAGTGCTGCCTTGAAGGTCCTTTATGGCCTAAATGATAATGGGTATCGAGCCTGCTTAGTTGGTGGCGGGGTAAGAGATTTGTTGCTGGGCCGAGCCCCTAAGGATTTCGACATCGCAACCGACGCTCATCCTGAAAAGATTCGACAAATCTTCAAAAATAGTAGGTTAATTGGACGTCGTTTTAGATTAGCACATGTAAGATTTGGTCGCGAAATCATTGAAGTGGCAACTTTTAGGTCTAGCCGCGAGATGTCTAGTTCTGATTCAGATGTTTCGCAAGAGGGGCAAATTTTAAGAGACAATGCTTACGGAACCTTGGAGGAGGATGTCTGGAGGAGAGATTTCACAATAAATGCGCTTTATTACGATATCCGCGATTTTTCAGTACTTGATTATGTTGGTGGTGTGACGGATCTACGACAAGGGGTAATTAACCTGATAGGCAAACCCGTTGTTCGCTACCGAGAAGATCCTGTGCGAATGCTTCGTGCGATTCGTTTTTCGGCTAAGTTAGGCTTTACTATTGCCAGGTCGACTATGTCTCCTATACCTTCCCTGGTCCACTTACTTAATGACATATCCCCTGCACGCTTGTTTGATGAGACCATGAAGCTCTTTAATGCAGGTCACGCGCTAGCTACGTACGAGAGATTATCTGAGGTTGGTCTTTTTGCACTTTTATATCCCAGCACGCGCAGAGTTCAGACTTCAGAGCTCGATAGTCATAATAAATTTGTGTTAAAAGCATTACGTAATACAGATCATAGGATATTAAACGGTAAGAGCGTCAATCCGGCTTTTTTAATTTCAGTATTTCTTTGGTATCCTATGAAAACAGTTTATTCGGCAGAAGTTCGTCGTGGTAACAATCAAAAGGATGCTCTGAGACTCGCCTCTGAAAAAATACTTCGTGAGCAGGCGAAAATTTTGTCGATCCCAAGACGTTTTACGCAATCTATTAGAGATATATGGGAGTTGCAAGCCCGATTTTCGAATCGCAGTCCGAGGAGAGCTTCAAGATTGTTAGAGGTGCCTAAGTTTCGCGCGGCGTATGACTTTTTATTGCTGCGCTCAGGTGCCGATAGAGCCTCATTGAAATTGGCAGACTGGTGGACTCGTTTTCAATCAGCTGATTTCAGTGAAAGAAAGCAGTTATTTCAAGAAGTAAAACATGCAGAGAAACGTCGGAAAAAATAAAGTATGAGGAAGCTATTTTGAGCTCTCGAATCTCCGTTTTTGTGGGTCTCGGTAGTAATTTAGACAACCCTGTTCGTCAAATTCGTGCGGCATTCTCCAATTTGACCCAAATCAGGAATACTTCTTTAGAGAAATGTTCAAGCCTCTTTTCAGGGCCGGCAATGGGTGGTCAAAAAAATCAGGCGGACTATATCAACGCTGTAGCAATGTTGACCACTACATTATCTCCACTAGATTTACTTGGAGCTTTGCAAGAGAACGAAACTCTTCAAGGTCGAATTCATGGTGAACGCTGGGGCCCGAGAATTATAGATTTAGACCTACTTATTTATGGTACGCGAATTATCGACGAAAAGAATCTTTCGGTACCCCATGTTGGGGTTGCTGACAGAGCCTTTGTTCTCGTACCCCTTTCTGAGCTCGACCCCGAACTGGTCGTGCCAAATTTGGGTAAGGTAAGTGAACTTGTGAAATTAGTTGATTGTAGGCAGTTGGTTCGCCTCGAGTCTACGATGTTAAGCGAGCATTTTAAGTAGCGTTTATCTTCTAGATTAAGATAATAAAGATATACGGTTATAATAAGAAAATGGAAATAATATTTGACCTCAAAGGTTTACGTGGTGCCGTTTCTGGCTGGAAGAATCAGGGTAACTCTATTGCCTTAGTGCCTACAATGGGTAATTTACATCTTGGGCATTTGTCTTTGATAGAAGGTGCAAAAGATCAGGCAGATCGCACTGTAGTTAGCATTTTTGTTAATCCTATACAGTTTGGTCACGGGGAAGATTATGAGCTTTATCCTAGTACTTTAGAGCAGGATCTAGATATCCTACGCGATGCTAATGTGGATCTTGTTTTTGCCCCTAATCTAGATGAGTTGTATCCAGCTGGAATAGAAGCAGACACTAGGATAACCGTTCCGGATATTTCGGATATCCTCTGCGGCGAATTTAGGCCCGGACATTTTTCGGGCGTAGCTACGGTTGTAATGAAACTACTTATAAATGTACAACCTGATTACGCATTTTTTGGCGAAAAGGATTATCAACAAACATTAGTGATTAGAAGGATGGTTTCAGATCTTCTTTTGCCAGTTAAAGTACTAACTTTACCTATCATTCGAGAAGAGAACGGTCTTGCAATGAGTTCTAGGAACAGCTACTTGAATGAGTCTCAAAAGCAGCTTTCGTCGGGGATTTATAAAGCTATAGAAAAAGCAGCTACAATGTTAAGAACTGGAGCGGATTCATTTGACGGCATAGAAAAAAGTTCAGTAGATTGGCTAGAAGAATTAGGCTTTAAGGTTGAATATTTTTCTATACGGCGAAGGCAGGACTTAAAGTTGGTCAATGATGGTGTCGATAAAAGTCTTATTATATTAGTTGCTGCCTGGATAGGCGATACAAGATTGATAGATAACTTGCAGGTAGATATTTGACGTGAATAGCTTATTTTGGTGTCAATACTTTTATACGTTGGCTGTTAAATTTAGGAAATAAGTATGACCAAGAAGCTATATATAAAAACATTTGGTTGTCAAATGAACGAGTATGACTCTGGGAAGATGGTTGATGTACTGGCTGATTCATCCGGTTATGAACTGGTTGATTCTCCGGAGGAAGCTGATTTACTGTTGATGAATACTTGCTCGGTGCGTGACAAGGCTCAGGAAAAGTTATTTTCTGAATTAGGAAGATGGCGCCCGTTCAAAAAGCGTAATCCAGATGTTGTTATCGGAGTAGGTGGGTGCGTTGCAAGTCAAGAGGGAGAACAGATCTGGGATAGAGCTCCTTATGTTGATGTAGTTTTTGGGCCTCAAACACTACATCGCTTACCTAATTTAATTAAAGTTGTGCAGGATGAAAAGAAACCCGTAATTGATATCAGCTTTCCAGAAATAGAAAAATTCGATCATCTTCCACAATCAAAATTAGAGGGGCCCAGCGCCTTTGTTTCTATAATGGAGGGTTGTAGTAAATACTGCAGTTTTTGTGTCGTGCCTTATACAAGAGGAGAAGAATTTAGCAGACCATTTGACGACGTGATAGCAGAGATATATAACCTGGCGCGTAATAATGTTCGTGAGGTGGTTTTGTTGGGTCAAAATGTTAACGCGTATCGGGGCGTAACTCACGAAGATGAAATAGTTGACTTGGCTTCGCTCATTAGAATGGTGGCGGTGATAGATGGGATCGACAGGATACGATTTACTACATCTCATCCCCTAGAATTTAGCGATAGATTAATAGAAGTTTACGGGGATACTCCAGAATTAGTGAACCAGCTTCATTTGCCGGTTCAAAGTGGTTCTGACCGCATACTTTCTAAAATGAAAAGGGGATATTTGGCGTTAGAATATAAAACAATCATTAATAAGCTTAAAAAAGTACGTGCTGATATATCGATATCTTCAGATTTCATTGTAGGTTTCCCTGGAGAAACAGATGAAGATTTTAACGCTACGATGCAGCTAATCGATGATGTACAATTTGATCAGTCATTTAGTTTTATTTATAGCCCACGACCGGGAACACCTGCCGCGAGTCTGATTGATGGCGTCAGTATGATAGAGAAAAAACACCGACTAGCTATTCTTCAAAGGCGAATTCATGAGCTAACAGAACAAAAAAGTAAGGCTATGGTGGGTCAGAAGTATAAGATTTTAGTGACCGGACATTCAAAGAAAAGTCAGTTGGAACTATCTGGTAGAACCGAAAATCAAAGGGTCGTAAATTTCTCAGCAAATCCAGATTTAATAGGCTCTTTTGTAGAGGTAATAATAACCGAGGCTTTGCCTAATTCGCTTAGGGGCGAGTTAGTACTTTAGGGAGCTAACGAAGCATATGCGAGAAGAGATAAAGTTTGAGCCCCCGAATAATAATAGATTAGCAAATTTGTGCGGACAATTTGACGAAAATATAAAACTACTAGAGAAACAGATTGGCGTCGAGGTGAAAAATCGGGGTAATTCCTTTGTTGTTCAGGGCCAAGATCAATCGGTGAAGTGTGCCACACAAGTGATAAATAGTTTATACGCGATCACTGATACTGGACCGGTCTCTGCCAATGACGTGCATTTGGAAATTGGGAACGTGCGGGCTACGAGTAGGGGATATGGAAGAAAGCAACTGATAAGAGCAGGACGACTGCACATAAAACCTAGAGGGGAGAATCAGGATCGTTACGTAAAAGCTATTAAGGAGAATGAGATAAGCTTTGGAGTTGGGCCTGCTGGGACCGGTAAAACGTACCTTGCCGTCGCAGCTGCGGTTGAAGCCCTAGAAGATGACAAAGTGAATCGGATTTGTTTAGTAAGGCCTGCAGTAGAAGCCGGCGAAAGCCTTGGATTTTTGCCCGGTGATATGGCTCAGAAAGTTGATCCCTATTTACGGCCGCTCTATGACGCACTTTATGAGATGCTTGGAATAGAGAAGGTAATGAATTTGATAGAGCGTAATATTATTGAGATTGCTCCTTTAGCATTTATGAGAGGACGCACTTTAAACGATTCGTTTGTAATCCTTGATGAAGCGCAGAACACTACGAAAGAACAGATGAAAATGTTTTTAACTAGATTAGGCTTTGGTTCGCGCGCAGTGGTTACCGGTGACATAACCCAAATTGATTTGCCTAGTGGTAAGGTTTCTGGCCTCAAGGACGCTATCAATGTTCTTCGTCAAGTAAACGGTATAAATTTCACAGTTTTTGAATCAAAAGATGTTGTCAGGCATGCGTTAGTGGCGTCCATATTGGATGCCTATGCGTTGTCAAAGAATATTGATGCTGTAGTCCATGAATAGAGCTGAGAAGTCTCGTTGAAGTATAAAAATAGTAAAATCCATATCGATCTCCAGATTGAAGTGAATAGTGTTACAGTCCCTGATAAGAAATTTTTTCAAACTGTAGCCGAGGAAACTTTGATAGAATTCAAGAGCAACTTTAATTTGTTGATGCGGCTAGTAGAGGTTTCAGAGTCGCGACTTCTAAATAATCGTTATCGGCAAAGTGATCAGCCGACTAATGTCTTGTCCTTTAGGTCATCGGGTATAGAAGAATTTCTCCCTAATTATATTGGCGATATAGTGATGTGTCCCGATGTTATTAAAGATGAGGCTGGCGAGCAAAAAAAGTCTTTGGATGCACATTGGGCGCATATGATCGTGCATGGTATTTTGCATTTAGTAGGATTTGATCACGGGACGGAGCATGAAGCCTTAATTATGGAAGAAAGAGAGCGACGTGTGTTGTCGGGGCTTCAAATTTCTGATCCTTACCTTTAATGTGACCACGATTAGAATACTAGCGTATCTGGTTAATTGTGCTAGATTACGTTAGGGAGTTTAATTCAACTTGATGAAAAAAATAAATTTGTCCGAAGTTTCACGAAACCTTAGGTCCATTATGCGACTGGTTCCAAGCTATCTCAAGATGGAGAAACCTCCTAAGGAACTCCTCGTTGACAGCCTGCGTGAAGCTGAGTCGAACAGCGTAATTGAGCCTGATACCGTAGCCATGATGGAGGGAGCGTTATTGGTTTCTGATATGCAGGTTAGAGACATTATGATTCCTAGATCTGAAATAGTTTTCATTGAGGAAAATTCTAAACCAAGCAAAATTTTGTCAAAAATAATTGAAAGTGGACATTCTAGATTCCCAGTCTTCGACGAGGAGCACGAACGAATAGTTGGAATATTGTTAGCTAAGGATTTGCTATCACTCGCTATAGACAATGCGGATGATTTTTCTATACGCGAAATTATTCGTCCCGCGGCGTTTATTCCGGAAAGTAAAAGACTAAATGTTTTGTTGAGGGAATTTCGTTCTGGAAGAAACCATCTTGCGGTGGTTGTAGACGAGTATACTAGTATCTCGGGATTAGTCACTATAGAGGATGTCATAGAGCAGATCGTCGGAGAGATTGATGATGAGCACGATCTTTTAGAGGAGGATAACATTAGAAAGCATCGTGATAATCGTTACAGCGTCAAGGCTCGAACTGGGTTAGACGAGTTCAACGAACATTTTGGAACAGACTGGAAGTCTGATGATTATGAGACTATTGGTGGTTTAGTTATAAGTCAGTTGGGCCACTTGCCAAGACAAGGCGAAGAGTTGGAGTATATGGGATATAGTTTCCGTGTCCTTCGGGCAGACAGACGAAGAGTCAGGTTGGTACGAGTTATTCCTGCTGGTGACACTTTGCCGAATTAAGTGTCAGACACTTTATAAGACGTGTGATCATTAATTAGCTAATAACAATATGTTTAGACTACTTTGCTCTTTTCTTCTCGGATCTGCAGCAGTTTTAGGGTTCGCACCTTTTAGCTGGTGGCCTATCGTATTTTTTTCACTGGTGGGATTTCTACTACTAATATTATCAAGCTTTCATAAAAACGTATTTTTGTTGGGGTTGTTTTACGGATTAGGATATTTTGGTTTTGGCGTAGGATGGATTCAAGTGAGTGTCCACCAGTTTGGGATTCCGAGTTACTTTTTTTCTTACGGTGTTACTGCTTTATTAGTTATATTTTTATCCTCTTATGTTGGCTTCTTTGCAGTTTTACTTAGACTACTTTTGAATAATGGTTTTCATTTAGCGATAGCTGGCCCTGTTTTATGGCTAGCTATTGAATATCTCCGGGGCCACTTATTCACAGGGTTTCCTTGGTTAACGTTGGGTTATAGCCAGATAGACGGACCTCTTAGTAGCTATATCCCGATAATTGGCAGTCTGGGGTGTTCATTTCTGGTTGTGTTAGTGAGTTGTTTAGCTGTTACATTAGTAAGGGTGAGAAGATTTCCCGCTATTTATCGCTTGTGCGCGCTGGTGAGTGTTTTTTGCTTAGGACTATTGCTGCGTTTTTATGAGACGACAGAGTCTCATGGCTTTCCCCTCGATGTAACTCTCGTTCAAGGGGCTATTCCTCAAGAAATTAAGTGGCATCCTGATATTCTACTGCCTTCGATTGAGAGGTATAGGAGTATAAGTGCCGACCATTGGGACTCCGATATTATTATTTGGCCAGAAACTGCTATTCCTGCTTTTCATAACGAGGTTACGGAAGAATTAAAGGAGCTTGGTAGTCTTGCTTCTAAGACTGATACAAATTTTCTTCTAGGAATCCCTAGGATTAGTAACGAAAGCGGGCTGAAATATAACAGTATTGTATCGATTGGGGATGGAGAGCAAGTTTATGATAAGCGCCATTTAGTGCCCTTCGGTGAGTACTTTCCCGCAGCGCCTTACCTGCACTGGCTACTTGATTATCTAGATATTCCTATGTCTGAGTTCAGTAGCGGAAGTTCTTCCCAAGCTTTACTTGAGTTCCCCAGTTATAAGATTGCTGTGTCAATTTGTTATGAATCGGTTTTTCCTGCTCTTATTAATCGGAAAGCCGCCGAGAGTGATTTCTTGGTAAACTTGAGTAATGATGCTTGGTTTGGCGACAGTTTGGGCCCGCATCAGCATCTACAAATTGCGAGGACACGTGCTCTCGAAACTGGTAGGTATTTAGTTCGAGCCACCAACAATGGATTGACTGCAATAATTAATCACAAAGGTGAAGTTTTAAAGCAAGCCGCCCAGTTTGTTCCAACTTATTTGCGTGGATACGTACAGCCTAAGACGGGGGCAACTTTATACACTCGCCTTGGTGATCGTCCATTGATATACTTAGCAAGCTTTTTATTTGTGTTTAATCTGCTGTTCAAGTCTAATTTACGGTTTTATCGCTCGCGACGTTAACCATATAACTAATGTCAATCCCATCAACGCCCAAAAAAATGCATAAAATGCAGAGAGATTAAATTCGGGTATGAAGGGGGTGGCATGTACGAGTTGCATCGCGCCGTCAGATTCGAAATATTCTCGATTTTGGAACGGCCAAATTTTATAGAGCGAAGCAGTCAAAAATCCGCACATTACAAGCTTAAATGACGTCTGGTGTTGATTAATCATCCACGAGAGCACTCGTGACATTGCTATGAGTCCAGTAAGAGCTCCCATAGAAAACGGTATCAGCAAATGTAAGTTAAAAGAATCCAGTGCATTTAGTACCGTAGCGTACTTTCCGATTATTAAAAGAACAAGAGATCCTGAAACTCCAGGCAAAACCATGGCGCTTGTGGCCAGCACTCCGGCCAGAAAGAGGGTAGTAGTAGTATCAGGTAGGTTGGTAGGAGCAACTGTCAAAACAAACATCCCGAATGAAAGACCGCCAAAAATGTAGCTCATTCTATAAAGTGCAGAAACATTTGTTCCATCTTTTAACAATATAATCGCCGACCCAAGGACTAAACCCGAGAACAGTGCGTAGATAGCCTCGGGATTCGTTATAAGTAGGCCAGGTAAAGAAATTATTTTTGTAAAAAAAATAATCGCGCACACTAGACCCAAAATTAGGGGTATGAGAAAGCCAAAGTGTGGTCGACTCTGGATTTCTCTAAGATTCAGGCTTAGGCACGATTTCAACCAAATCAGGTCAAATGATTTAATGGCTTCAATAAATTGTTTATATATGCCAAGTGTAAGGGCCATAGTCCCGCCAGATACGCCAGGGACTATATCGGCAGCTCCCATGCAAAACCCTTTAAGGCTTATACTGAGGTATTTAGTGAGAAGATTGATCATGGAATTGTTGGCTGTAGGAGTGAACAAAGTCGACTAGGTACTTGACGTTTTTCGGCGGCACTTCTGGCGTTATCCCATGACCCAGATTGAAAATGTGGCCATTCCCTATTCCATAAGAGTCTAAAATATGCTTAGCTTCCTTTTCGATTATGGTTTTTGTAGTTAGCATTATCGCTGGATCTAAGTTTCCTTGGAGCGCAACTTTATGTCCTATTATTTGTTTAGCGACTTTTATATCAGTCATCCAATCCAACCCAACACAAGTACTTCCTATACGTGAAATTTCATCCAACCACATTCCTCCGCCTTTAGTAAATACTATGGTTGGAACTCCCGTTGGTTCGAGAGAGCGTAAAATCTTCCCCATATAATTCAAAGATAAGCTTGCATAATTAGACTCTGACAATAATCCTCCCCAGGTATCAAATAACATGATTGCATCTGCTCCTGCTTCAATTTGCATCTTTAGGTAAGAAGTCACAGCGACGGACAACTTTTGAAGGAGCAAATGCATTGAATCAGGTTCGCTATACGATAGCTTTTTTACTTTAGCGAAGTCGCGGCTACTTCTACCTTCCACCATATACGCTGCCAAAGTCCATGGGCTACCCGCAAATCCTATCAAAGGTGTGTCATTTAGCTCTTTTTTTACCAAAGTTATTGCTTTAGCAACATAATTTAGCTTGTCATAAGGGTCGGGCACATCGAGCTGTTTGATTTGATTTATATTTTCGATCGATTTATTAAATACGGGACCAACATTCTCAACCAGAGAAAGTTCCAAGCCCATAGCGTCTGGAATGGTGAGGATATCAGAAAAAATAATGGCCGCATCTAGGGCATAACGTGTCAGGGGCTGCAATGTTACCTCGCACGCGAGTTCGGGCGTTTTGCATAGTGCTAAAAAGTTTCCTGCTTTTTCTCTGGTTGACCTGTATTCTGGCAGGTATCGCCCAGCTTGGCGCATTAGCCAGATAGGGGTTTTATCAACCGGCTGTCTTTTTAACGCGCGTAAAAATCGGTCTTTCATTGTTTATTTGACTAGGCGAGCTGGTTTAGCTTTAAACCGGAGAAGGAAGCTCCGACGAACCCATGAGAAATTTATCCACAGCGTGTGCCGCAGAGCGGCCCTCAGCAATTGCCCAGACAATGAGGGATTGGCCGTGTTGCATGTCTCCCGCAACAAAAACTTTATTTATATTGGTTTTCCATTCCTTGTCTCTTTTTACATTGCCACGCTCGGTTAACTCAATGCCTAGTTCAGAGATCACTCCTTTCTTTTCTGGGCCCGTAAATCCCATTGCAAGGAAAGCTAGGTCACATGGGATTTCATACGCTGTTCCCTTTTTCTCCTTAAAACCTTCATTTGTTTTTTCTACTTCTATGAGCTCTATACCAGTTAATTGTCCTTTTTGATTGCCGATAAAACGTTTTGTAGAAATAGAATATTTGCGTTCGCCACCTTCTTCGTGCGCAGATGCGACACGATAAATTTGTGGCCATTCCGGCCAAGGATTTTTTTGATCTCGTTTTTGCGGCGGCATTGGCATTATCTCGAGACTAGTTACCGATATCGCACCTTGACGGTGCGCTGTTCCAAGACAGTCCGCACCAGTATCGCCACCACCGATTATCACGACATTCTTGTCTTTCGCGTCAATCTGCTTACTCTTCGTAACAGAGTCGCCTTCACATAGTTGGTTTTGGATCGGCAAATAGTCCATAGCGTAGTGAATGCCTGTAAGTTCTCTACCAGGGACTGGTAAGTCCCTCGAAATCGTTGAGCCACCGGTAAGTAAAATAGCATCAGAACTTGCTAGTAGATCTTTTACATCTACATTTACGCCAACATTGGCATTAATTTTAAACTTCACACCTTCAGCCTGCATCTGGGTTATTCGCCGATCGATTAGATGTTTTTCCATTTTGAATTCCGGAATGCCGTATCTGAGTAGTCCGCCAATTCTGTCATTTCTTTCAAACACTGTGACGTTATGTCCTGCGCGACAAAGTTGCTGAGCGGCCGCTAGCCCTGCAGGACCTGAACCAACTATAGAGATATTTTTCCCAGTTAATACTTCCGGAATCTCTGGCTTGATCCAACCCTCATCAAATGCACGATTAATGATGGCGAGTTCAACACCTTTAATCGTCACGGGTTCATCATTAATCCCAAGAACGCATGACCCTTCGCACGGAGCTGGACACAGTGTTCCTGTGAATTCAGGGAAATTATTGGTCGCGTGAAGTCTGATTATCGCTTGTTTCCAATGATCTTTATAAACCAGATCGTTCCATTCAGGGATAAGATTGCCCAATGGACAACCTTCATGGCAAAAAGGAATTCCACAGTCCATACATCGGCTAGCCTGCTGGTTAAGAGCACTCTTTGAGTAGTCCGTCACTACCTGTTTGAAGTCCTTAAGACGTTCGTTTACCGGTCTGTAAGGCTGATTTTGCCTCTTAGTTTCGATAAATCCAGTGACTTTACCCATTCATAGCCTCCAGAATTGCGTCTTCTTCAGATAATCCAGAATCTAGTGCGGCTTCAATATTTTGGAGCACGCGTTTATAGTCTTTTGGCATGACTTTAATAAAATCATTCGTAGTAGAGGGCCAAGTTTCTAGCATTTTGATGGCAACTGTACTACCGGTATACTTGGCATGGTTGTCAATTAAATTCTTTAACATATTTTGATCATCAATTTGGAGAGGTTCTAGCAGAATCATTTCCATATTACAGCGCGATTGGAATGTTTTATCAGGATCATATACAAATGCTACTCCCCCTGACATTCCAGCACCAAAATTCCTACCGGTTCGCCCTAAAATAGCTATAATTCCGCCTGTCATATATTCGCATCCATGGTCTCCGATACCTTCAATAACCGCTTTAGCTCCGCTATTTCTGACAGCAAATCGTTCTCCTCCGATTCCTCTGAAATAAGCCTCTCCATCGGTTGCACCATAAAGCGCCACGTTACCTATAATAATATTATCCTCAGCAATAAAAGTTGACTTCTTATCCGGATAAACCACTATTTTACCACCTGATAATCCTTTTCCTATGTAGTCGTTGGAGTCTCCTTCAAGGTGCATAGAAATTCCTTTAGGTATAAATGCAGAAAAGCTTTGACCTGCTGAACCTGTAAAATGCAATTTTATAGTGTCTTCAGGTAAGCCAGTTCCTCCATAACGCCGAGTGATTTCCGATCCAAGTAACGTACCCACTGTCCGATTAATATTGCGTATATCGAGGGAAATATTCACAGGGATTTGTTGTTCTATCGCTTTTTTGCATAAAGGAATGATTTTAGTTCTATCAAGCGACTTATCTAGATTATGATCTTGAGAACAGGTATTTCTGAGGGGGCTACCGTTGTTTTCTACCTTGTGAAGTATTGGCGAAAGATCGAGACCCTCTGCTTTCCAATGCTCGGTTACCATGACAGTATCGAGTAGGTCTGATCGCCCCACTAAATCTTCTACCCGCCTGATACCAAGCGAAGCCATGTATTCTCGCATTTCGGTTGCAATATAACGGAAAAAATTCTCTACAAATTCAGGTTTGCCCGAGAATTTCTTTCTGAGCTGGGGATCTTGAGTGGCGACTCCCACCGGACAAGTATTAAGGTGACAAACTCTCATCATAACGCATCCCATAACCACCAACGGAGCGGTCGAGAAGCCGTATTCTTCGGCTCCTAGCATGGCTGCAATAATACAGTCGCGTCCAGTTTTCATTTGACCATCTACTTGAACAACCACTCGATCACGCAAATTGTTTAAAATAAGAGTTTGCTGTGTCTCTGCGAGTCCTAGTTCCCAAGGTACTCCCGTGTGTTTTAGAGATGTCACAGGAGACGCCCCCGTCCCACCATCGTAACCCGATATTAGTATGACATCCGAGAAAGCCTTTGCGACTCCTGCCGCAACCGTTCCTACTCCTACTTCGGAGACTAATTTAGTATGGATACGTGCATTAGGATTAGCGTTCTTTAGGTCGTGTATTAATTGCGCTAAATCTTCTATCGAATAAATATCGTGGTGAGGTGGAGGTGATATTAGACCTACTCCTGGAGTAGAGTGGCGCACTTTTGCAATCCATGGGTATACTTTATGGCCCGGCAATTGACCGCCTTCGCCCGGTTTCGCGCCCTGAGCCATTTTTATCTGGAGATCGTCAGCATTCACCAAATATTCGCTCGTCACTCCAAAGCGTCCAGACGCTATCTGTTTAATCGCACTTCTTTTAGAGTCTCCATTTTTATCAACTGAGAATCTTTTTGGATCTTCACCACCTTCTCCGGTGTTCGATCTTCCACCTACTCTATTTAAACCTATTGCAAGTGTTTCATGTGCCTCGCTACTGATTGACCCGTATGACATTGCACCGCTGTGAAATCTTTTCATGATAGATTCTTCGGACTCAACTTCAGAGAGATCTATTGGTTCGACGATCTTCCGGAACTTGAAAAGACCGCGTAGAGTTGATCTGTTCTCACTTTGATCGTCGACAGCACGAGTATATTCTTTGAAGATCGAGTATTGTCCTGAACGAGTAGAATGCTGCAGTTTGAAGACTGTCTCGGGATTGAATAAATGGTGTTCACCGTCCCGTCTCCATTGATACTCGCCACCAGACTCGAGTTCTAAGTTTTTTACGGTTCTGCTGGGCCAAGCTTTACTGTGGCGTAATTTTAACTCATTCTCTATTACCTTTAAGTTAACACCGCTAATTTTTGACGAAGTTCCGGGAAAATATTTTTCAACCAACTCATTATCTAGCCCCACGGCTTCAAATATTTGCGCCCCCTTGTAAGACTGTATAGTCGAAATTCCCATTTTAGACATTATTTTGATGAGTCCAGTGTTGATTGCTTTTACGTAGTTCTCAATCGCTTTTACATAGGGGTCACAATTAACAGCATTAATACTGATGATATTGTCTGCCAGCATTGTTTCGATGCTATCCATCGCTAGGTAGGGATTAATTGCATCCGCTCCAAAACCTAAAAGCACCGCGAAGTGGTGGACCTCTCGGGGTTCTCCTGACTCTATTATGAGACCTACCTTGGCTCGATTTCCAGTTTCAACTAAGTACTGGTGTACTTTCGAGACGATTAAGGCTGAAGGAATTGCCGTTCTATTTTCTCCAACATTTCTGTCCGATAATATTATGTATCCGCACCCCTCCGTTGCGGCGGTATCAGCAGTCATTGCGATTTCATCAATTACTTTCTCTATGTTGCCATCCAGTGAATATGTTATATCGATTTTTTTTGTTGAGAACACTGCTGTAGAAACTTCGCTCAGCGTAGCTAAATCTTGATTTTTTAAAATCGGAGAATCTAAGAAAAGCCGCGAGCAGTTGTTTTGGCTATAAGCCAGTAAATTATGTTCAGGCCCGACGAATAGCGATACTTGAGTAACTAGTTTCTCTCTTATGCCGTCGAGAGGTGGATTAGTTACTTGGGCGAATAACTGTTTAAAGTAGTCGTACAGTAATCTAGGGCGATTAGACAATACGGCGAGCGCAGTATCAGTTCCCATTGAGCCGATCGCCTCACTACCATTTTCCGCCATAGGGCTAATAAGCATTCGGAGATCTTCCTGTGAGTAGCCGAAGTTCGCCTGATACTCAACTAAAGTTCGCGAAATAATTGAATCAGGTGCTTCAGCCTGAGGCAGGTCATCAAGACATATTTTGGAATCCTCAAGCCATTTTGCGTAAGGATATTGGTTAATATATCTTTCCTTAAGTTCAGCATCTTCTATTATTCGGCCTTCTTTAGTGTCGACAAGAAAAATGCGTCCAGGCTGGAGTCGGCCTTTATATTTTATATTTTCGGGCGGCAGTTGAAGTACTCCCGCCTCTGAAGCCATTATTACGACATCATCATTTGTGACGTAGTAGCGGCTGGGCCGCAAGCCATTCCGATCTAAGATTGCTCCTATTGATAATCCATCAGTGAAAGAAATTGATGCAGGGCCGTCCCATGCCTCCATCATACATGAATGGTACTCATAGAATGCCTTGCGGTCTTTGTCCATGGCATCATGCCCGCTCCAAGCTTCTGGTACCATCATCAAGATAGCTAAGGGGAGCGGTCGACCTGCCATGTGCAAGAATTCCAAGACTTGATCAAATGATGCAGTATCAGAATTTCCTTCCAGAACGATAGGGAAAAGTTTTTCAAGATCATCACCTAAAAGGCTAGATTCACACAGCGCTTCCCGCGCTTTCATCCAGTTACTATTGCCCTTGACCGTATTGATTTCACCGTTGTGCGCGATAAATCTAAATGGTTGGGCCAAAGGCCATGACGGAAACGTGTTAGTTGAGAACCGTTGGTGGACCAGTGCTAGTGCGGTTTTTATCCTAGGATCTTTTAGATCAGGGAACACTACCTCGAGTTGATCTCCAATTAACATTCCTTTATAAACTAGTGTTTTGCAAGAAAGACTCGGTAAATAAAAAGAACTCTTTTGGGAGAGATTTCCACTCCAGATCACATGCTCCGCAGTCTTTCGAATGACATAAAGTTTTCGTTCAAAATCCTCAATATTTCTACAAGCAGGATCTTTGCCGATAAATATCTGTGTGAAATATGGACGAGACGAACGGGCGATATGACCGAGACAGGCGTCATCGGTAGGTACATTCCGTAGGCCCAGAAATTGCTGATTTTCACGTTTAATAATAGTTTTGATTTCTTTAAGGCACGCATCTTTCTCACCTGCGTCGTTGGGAAGAAATATAAAGCCTGTTCCGTAGTGGCCTTCCGGCGGTAAATTTATATCTAAGAGGCTCGCTTCTTCTCTAAGGAATTCGTCAGGTATCTGGATCAGTATGCCTGCCCCATCACCGGTGTTAGTTTCCGAACCTGTGGCGCCTCTATGTAACAAATTCTTAAGTACAGTCAGCGCTTCACTAACTATTTGGTTAGATTTTATTCCTTTTATGTTGGCAACAAATCCGAGACCACAGGAGTCATGTTCGTTACTATCATCGTACAAGCCAACGCTTTGTGGGCGGCCGGTATGCGGGAATTTTGATTTAACATGGCTCATATTTTATTGACGAAATCTCCAACTTTTTCATCTGCTTACACCGCAGCAAATAACGCACGCTAGCTTTGGCCGGCGAAAGTTTTTAACAAAATTAAGGTTAATTAGTACTTTATTTTTGATAACCTAAACTGATCATTTCACAGGCGAATCCTACATAAATGAATTCGACCGAGTGAAACTTTGTATCCTCTCATTTTATAAGATCTAGCCCTTGATGTCATGTTGATACATACATGTCATAAAAGTCCTACGTATGAGGGGTTCACTTGTATCAACGATTAAGGGTTTAATTTAAAAAATAAATCTACAATTTATACAGAAGATAGCAACAAATAGCGATTTTTGTCACCAATTTTAACGATTATCGTAGTTTTTTAGAGTTGTCATTAACACTTCGTTCGGATATTCGTCGGTTATGAAGGCTTCGCCTAAACTTTTTAACAAAACTAGTCGGATGTTATTGTTAAGATTTTTTTTGTCCCTGCTCATGAGGTCTAAAAAATCTTGCGGTTTCATTGTGTTGGGTGGTTCAGTCGGTAAGCTAAATTTTTTTAATAAT
>CALJHG010000071.1 GCA_938075585.1 uncultured Gammaproteobacteria bacterium
ATTATCGGCATATGAGTGCAGTTGCCCTAATAGACAAAGATCGCCGTACACAGGCAGAGAGGACAGCTTTGTCGGACGCGAGGATGCTGGACGCTGCTGTGGAACTTATTTGCGCAAAGGGTACAATAAAAACCACACTGAAAGAAGTAGGTTTAGTAGCGGGCTACAGCAGGGGGCTAGCAAGTCACCGATTTGGAACCAAAGATCAGCTCTTCACTTTTATTGTGCGCTCGGTAGGAGAGTTGTGGTTGAAAGAACTCAACCTCGCTGTAAAAGAGAAAGTTGGTGTGAAAGCCATTGGCGCCGCAATTGATGCGCATCAAGCGTTCATCACTCAGGGCGCAAATAATATAAGAGCATTCTATATACTCTGGTTTAATTCTATTGGACCTGATCAAGGTTTGAGAGAGGTTGTAGCCAATATCCACCAGAGGCGTCAAAAGGACGTAGAAAGCTGGATACAAACGGGTGTTGCTAATAAAGAGCTTTGCGCAACCATCGATTACCGGGGGGCAGCTCAAAATTTCTGCGCCGCTATTATCGGTATAGTGTATCAATGGCTTGCAGATCCTGAAGATGTCGAGCGAACAAGAGAACTTCATACAATATTAAAAGCACAGACAACGTTAGCGTTGGGAAAGACGCACTAAGGGAGACTTAAACATGAGTACTAAAATCGAAGATATATCCGGAAACGAGGAAATCCCTATATCAGATTCTCCTATGCGTTTCGTGACAGCGGCATCTTTGTTTGACGGCCATGACGCTGCCATTAATGTAATGCGACGGATGATTCAGGCGGAAGGTGTTGAAGTAATTCACTTGGGCCACAATCGCTCTGTGGCGGATGTGGTAAATGCAGCGATACAAGAGGACGCGGACGGGATTGCCATGAGTTCTTATCAAGGCGGTCATAATGAATATTTTCGGTATATGGTTGATATGCTAAGGGATGCTGGGGCAGGCCATGTCAGAGTTTTTGGTGGAGGGGGCGGAACGATCACGCCTGAGGAAATTTCTGACCTGGAATCTTATGGTGTGGAGCGGATCTACCATCCTAATGATGGAATGAAGATGGGCCTGAACGGAATGATTAGTGATCTAGTGCAACGGTCTGAGGACGCAAGGCTTAAATCAAAGGTTCCCGAAAACATCACAATTGAAGATTTTTATAGTGTTGCTCAAATGCTCTCTGCTCTTGAAGACTCAGTCATCTCTGCTAATAAACTTGAGAGGCTCCGTAAAGAGTGGCAAATGGCCTCCGGAAAGACTCCTGTGATAGGGATTACTGGAACAGGTGGTGCTGGAAAGAGTAGCGTCACAGATGAGATCATGTCGCGTTTCTGCCAATACTTTCCGGAGAAAAAGATAGCGGTTTTAGCAGTAGATCCCACGCGCAGGCGAACCGGCGGCGCGCTACTTGGTGACAGAATAAGAATGAACAGTCTCCGGCATGAAAATTTATTCATGCGCTCTATGGCAACTCGGCGCCAACATGTCTCAACTAGCGCTATGCTGGCAGACGCTATTACTTTTTTAAAGTCCGTAGGTTTCGATATGGTTATCGTTGAGACTGCAGGTATTGGTCAAAGCGACAGTGAAATTGTCGATCTAGTGGACACTTCAATCTACGTGATGACAAGCGAATATGGAGCTGCAAGTCAACTTGAAAAAATTGACATGCTTGATTTCGCAGACGTCATTATCTTGAATAAGTTCGATAAGCGAGGAGCTGAAGATGCACTGCGGGATGTCCGTAAGCAATGGAAACGGAATCATCTGGAATTTGAGATGGAAGACGAAAATATCCCAGTTTACCCCACAATCGCGAGTCAGTTTAACGACCCCGGTGTGTCTTGGATGTTCTCCCAATTATGTGAGAAGGTTGCTCAGTTGCTTGGTGACACAACATGGTCTTTTGAAAATGATATAAAAGTTAAAGAACCCAAGGCTACGGTTTTAATTCCTGGCAATAGAGTTCGTTATCTATCAGAAATTGCTGAGCAAGGCCGTGGTATAAATAAACGGATTGAAGATTTATGCGAATCGGCTAATCGCGCTCAATATTGTTATGGTGCCCTTGGTGAATTAGATGATCCAGAACTTCCTAAAGCATTTGAATCTTATACTCAGACAGCTCTTTTAGAAAATGAAGACAAATCATTAGTGACGTTACGGCAACGCTATAACTCGGCTCTCGATGATATTGGCGCGGAAGCACGTCAATTACTTTTAGGGTGGCCCCAACGCCTGAAAGGGATCACGACGGAGAAATACAGCTACGAAGTGCGAGGAAAAGAAATTACCGGAGACAACTATAAGCTCAGTTTGAGTCAGCAAAGCATCCCTAAAATAGCACCGCCTAAATTTGATGGTTGGGCGGATCAATTACGTTTTCTGATGAAAGAGAATCTTCCTGGGGGATATCCTTATACTGGCGGGGTTTTCCCTTACCGAAGGGAGGGTGAGGATCCAATCCGGATGTTTGCTGGTGAAGGCACACCTGAGCGAACTAATAGAAGATTTCATTACTTGTCTGAAGGGCAGCCAGCGTCACGATTATCTACGGCGTTTGATTCGGTTACATTGTATGGTGAAGATCCTCATGAAAGACCTGACATTTATGGCAAGGTCGGTAATTCAGGAGTTTCTATTGCTTCAGTAGATGACGCTAAGAAGCTCTATTCGGGGTTTGATTTATGCGCACCCACCACGTCGGTATCGATGACCATAAATGGTCCTGCGCCAATTATTTTGGCGTTTTTTATGAATGCTGCGATCGATCAGCAGATTGAAAAATATTTAGAAGAAACAGGCGGCTGGGACGAGGCCAATAAAAAGATTTCCAAGATGTTCGAAGGTAAAATTCGGCCCACTTATCAAGGAGATCTTCCTCGTCAGAATAATGGTTTGGGACTAGGTCTATTGGGGCTATCGGGTGCGGATGTTGTTGATGCTAAGACTTATGAAGAGATTAAAGAGCGAACATTAAAGTCGGTTAGAGGCACGGTGCAAGCCGACATCTTAAAAGAGGACCAAGCGCAAAATACATGCATTTTTTCAACTGAGTTTGCAATGAAGGCGATGGGCGACGTGCAAGCCTATTTTGTAGAGCACCAAGTTCGCAATTTCTACAGTGTTTCTATAAGCGGTTATCATATCGCAGAGGCAGGGGCTAATCCGATATCACAACTAGCGTTTACGCTATCAAATGGTTTTACTATCGTCGAGTATTATCTCGCCCGTGGTATGTCGATTGATGATTTTGCGCCTAATTTGAGTTTCTTCTTCTCTAACGGCATGGATCCCGAGTATACCGTTATTGGTCGTGTTGCTCGTAGAATTTGGGCAAGGGCCATGAGAGAGCGCTATGGCGCAAACTCTAAGAGCCAGAAGCTTAAGTATCATATACAAACCTCGGGGCGGAGCTTGCACGCGCAAGAAATCAGTTTTAACGATATTCGAACTACTCTTCAGGCGTTGTATGCGCTTCTCGATAATTGTAATAGCCTTCATACAAATGCTTATGACGAGGCAATCACTACTCCCACAGAGGAGTCCGTTCGAAGAGCCGTAGCTATCCAGCTAGTTATTAATCGCGAACTTGGTCTAAATATTTGTGAGAATACTTGGCAGGGATCGTTTGTGGTAAATGAACTAACCGACCTTGTAGAGGAGGCGGTGTATAAGGAATTTGATAGCATTTCTGAGCGGGGAGGCGTGTTGGGAGCAATGGACACTATGTACCAACGTTCAAAGATACAAGACGAAAGTATGTACTACGAGCACAAAAAGCATGACGGTAGTTTACCCCTCATAGGAGTAAATACGTTTTTACCAAAAGAAGGGCAAGAGGACGAGATAAAAGAACTGGAGCTAATGCGCTCTAGTGAAAGTGAAAAGAAAGATCAGATAGATGCCGTCAGGAATTTTCAAAATATTCATGGTGAACATCGAGAGAAAGCGCTTTCTGTGCTGCAAGAAGTTGCTAGGGCTCGCGGTAATTGTTTTGAACAACTTATGGAAGCGGTTAAATACGCATCATTAGGACAAGTATCGGCTGCTTTGTATGATGTCGGGGGTGAATACCGCCGTAACATGTGAGATCTGACGAATTATTTCGGTAAGTTGATATGATTTTAGATGATTATGGTAACGAACACTGTCGGGTTGTCGCTGAACCCAGGATCATTTCACTTGTTCCCAGCGTTACTGAGCTTCTTTTTGATTTAGGCCTCAGTAATAACGTAATAGGACGAACTGGTTTCTGTATACATCCTCGTAAAGCGGTGAAGTTAATCCCTAAGATTGGTGGGACTAAAGATGTTGATTTAGACAAACTAATCGCGTTACAGCCGACACATGTCATTGTTAATATGGACGAAAACACTTTAGAGACTTATAAAGAGTTATCTGCTGCAGTAGACAATGTGATTGTAACTCACCCCAACGTGGTAGAGGACAATATGCGCCTTTACTTGATGTTAGGCGAGATTTTTGGCGTAGAATCGAGAGCTAGACAGCTTTTAATCGAGTTCGAACAAAGGTTAGAAAAGATCTCGAGTTATGCAAAGCATTTAGACCGACTAAATGTGTTGTATCTTATCTGGCGTGATCCTTGGATGACGGTCTCTAGAGACACGTATATTTCGCATATGCTGAAAATTATCAACTGCCAAACCGTTCCGGGACCTTCAGCGACTAGGTATCCCGCACTGTCTGATGAAGAGATCTACGAGTTACCAATAGATGCCTGTTTGTTGAGTACTGAGCCTTATACGTTCCGTGAGAAGGATGTTGCAGAATTGGAATTAAAATTTAACTGGTTTGGTAAGGTGCATTTGGTTGATGGTGAAATGATGTCATGGTATGGGAGTAGAGCTATACTAGGTCTAGAATATTTGGGTCAATTGAGTCAGATACTAAATGATAAGAAAAGTGCGTCGCTATGGGCATAGAATCTCCTTGTATAAATTTATGTGTTTTAGAGGACGGATTGTGTCAAGGGTGTTACCGAAGTGAGAATGAAATAGCCTATTGGATGCTAATGACGGACGAGGAACGTAAAAATGTTATGGAAAGGCTTCGTCTGCGTGCTCAAGAAGCGCATAATCACTAATCTGGCAGCAGCGATAGGGTATTTGGTTTGGTGGTATAGGATTTTGACCGTAATGACACAGAGAGAGAGTGTAAAAGATTAAATGTTTTTATGAACAAAGTGAGGTAGACGCTATGAAGTTTGGTTCTGGGTTTGAAGCGATAAATTTTGAAATGGATGGAGCTGTTGCGGTTATTACGCTTAACCGCCCCGATAATGCGAATAGTTTAAATGCCCAGATGTCTGAAGAACTGTTGAAAGCAGCGACGCATTGTGACTCAGACCCATCCATTCGTGCAGTGGTATTCACTGGTGCCGGAAAGATGTTTTCTGCGGGAGGCGATTTGCCTGCATTTCATGCAGAAGGTGAAGGCATGTCCGAGTACATGCGGTATGCAACTGCAGGTTTGCACGCGGCGGTATCTCGGTTTGCGCGTATGAACGCTCCATTTTTAGTTGCGGTGAATGGAGTGGCTGCAGGAGCGGGGTTTTCAATGGCGATTAGTGGTGACTTGGTGTTCGCTTCGGAAAATGCTGTTTTTACTGAGGCGTACACTAAAGCGGGTGTGTCTCCTGACGGAAGCAGTACTTGGTTTCTGCCGCGTTTAGTCGGTAAAGTCAAAGCCATGCAGTTAATACTACTCAATGATGTATTAACCGCTTCCCAGGCGCTCGAGTGGGGGTTAGTGAACGAGGTGCTGCCGGCAGATGATCTTATGCCGCGGGTTATGGAGGTGGCGCAACAATTAGCTAGTGGTCCTACGCTGGCTTATGGGGAAGCAAAACGATTAGTAGCAGACAGTCTCTCAAATGGGTTGGAGACGCAAATGGAAATGGAAACGCGAGCAATTGCTGGATTAGCGCGTGCGTCTAAGGATACTAAAGAAGGTG
This sequence comes from uncultured Gammaproteobacteria bacterium, assembly GCA_938075585.1. GTDB lineage: Bacteria > Pseudomonadota > Gammaproteobacteria > UBA4457. The sequence goes on from CALJHG010000071.1 coordinate 5,990, forward strand.
TTAGCGCCTTTGTTGAGAAACGGAAACCTGATTTTAAAGGTTGGTAAGGACGATGAAAGCACTGACTCTTAACGGAAGCGATGGTCCTAGTAGTTTGGCTCTGGTTGATGTTGACGTCCCTGGTCCTGGTCCCAATGAAGTGAGAGTTAAATTAAAGTGTGCCGCTCTCAATCGACGAGATGTATGGATGACTGTAGGGCAATATCCAGGTATCCAGATGCCAGCTATCGCAGGATCCGATGGTTCAGGGACCATAGATGCTGTAGGTGCCGGAATATCAAAGGATTGCCTCGGATGCGAGGTAGTGATCTATCCCGCGCTAGAATGGGGAGATGATCCGCTTTGTGGTGGTAAAGACTTCCGGGTATTAGGTATGCCGGATCAAGGTACCTTCGCCGAGTATATTTGCGTGCCGAGGAGCTCCATTTATCCTAAGCCTAGGCATTTGAGTTGGGCGCAAGCTGCCGCGTTCCCCCTGGCGGGGCTGACCGCTTGGCGAGCAGTAGTTACGCACGGTGAGGTAAAGAAAGGCGACAGAGTTCTGGTCACTGGGATCGGAGGTGGCGCCGCTGGATTTGCTTTATTATGGGCTAAAGAGAAAGGTGCCGACGTTATTGTTACGTCAAGTAGCCAAAACAAAATTGATATGGCCATTAAAGAAGGAGCAGTTGCGGGCTACAATTATTCGAATGATTCATGGGGTAAAGAATTGCGTTCTGAAATAGGTTCGATAGATTTGGTGATCGATAGTGGCGGTGGGGATGGCATGAATAGTGTCTTGGACACACTTAAAAATGGTGGAAGATACGTCTTCTTTGGGGCGACGCAGGGTAATCCATCCCGCGGACTTAATATGGCCAAATTGTTTTTTAAGCAAATTCGCATTCAGGGCACGACCATGGGCAGGCTTGAGGAGTTTCAGGGGATGATAGACTTTGTGAGCTCCAATAAACTGGAACCCATTATCGATCAGATATTTGATTTTACGGACGCTGTTGCAGCTCATGAGCGAATGCTAAACTCGGAGCAAATGGGTAAAATCGTTCTTCGGTTTGGTTAATATCTAATTAAATACTTTTCCTAAGGGGTGTTTGTCAAATGAGCGAGTATCAGACAATTCTTCTAGAAGAGAAATCTCCTTACGTTTCTCTGTTAACCTTTAACAGACCTGAACGCGCGAATGCAATGAACACTCAGATGGGTATAGAGCTGAGAGAAGTCTTTACCGATTACTATGTTGACTCAAAAGATACTCGGTGTCTTGTGGTCACTGGTGCAGGAGATAAGATTTTTTGTGCGGGAGGCGACCTCAAGGATCGGAACGGGATGACCGATCGTCAATGGCAAGAGCAGCACGCTATCTATGAGCAGATGGTCCGTCTGATGCGTGATTGTCCAATACCAATAATTGGGTGTATCAATGGGGCAGCTTATGGTGGGGGCTGCGAATTCGCGCTTGGTTGCGATTTTTTATACGCAGCAGAAACCGCTAAGTTTGCCTTGACCGAGATTACCCTTGGGATAATGCCCGGAGCTGGGGGCACTCTTAACTTGCCACATGCGGTAGGAGAGCGTAGGGCAAGAGAAATTATTTACACAGGCACACCATTTTCAGCTGCTGAGGCGGAGTCATGGGGGCTGGTGAATAAAGTGCTTCCAGCAGATGGTTTAATGGCCGAAACGATGTTGGTAGCAGAGAAGATTGCGAGCAATGCGCCAATATCAGTCAAGCAGGCAAAAAAGTCTATCAGTGTATCGATGCAAACCGATCGGAATGTTGGATATATGTATGAGCTAGAGGCTTATAATAAAATGATACCGACGAATGATCGGCAGGAAGGTGTTGCCGCATTTAACGAAAAGAGAAAGCCTAAATTTACAGGTACCTAATAGCGAGGGTATTGCGATGAGGACGAATGACGATATTTGGATTCGCGAAGTCGGGTTGCGAGATGGGTTACAGAGTATTGAAACAATCTTCTCGACGGACGCGAAATTGGAGTGGATTCGTTTGGAGGCCGCAGCAGGTGTTCCTGAGATAGAGCTTGGCTCGTTTGTGCCCCCAAAGCTTTTACCCCAATTAGCGGATACCAAGACTGTGATAGCCGCGGCGTGTGCTGAGTCTACTTTGTGTACATCTGCACTCGTGCCAAATTTCAGAGGAGCCATTGACGGATTTGCGAGTGGTGTACAGCAGCTGAATTATGTCCTCTCTGTCTCAGAAGCACATAGTCAAGCTAACGTTAGAAAGTCGGTAGCTGAAGCTGTAACTGATTTTAGTCGAATATGCGACTATCGAAAAGAGAATAAAGAACATGCTGATGTGAAATTGGCGGCCGGCCTGGCGACTGTTTTTGGATGCACAATATCTGGGGAGATTAGTGTTAATAGTGTACTAAAAACACTCGAGGCGCTTCTTTTGTTTGAGCCAGATGAAATTGTTCTTGCCGATACGGTGGGCTTCGCGAACCCAGCTCAATGCCGAGAAGTATTTGAACTAGTTTTGTCGATTGTTGGGGATATTCCAGTAAGTGCGCATTTCCACGATACTAGAGGCCTTGGGCTAGCCAATGTGGCTGCGGCACTAGATGCTGGAGTTAGAAGATTCGATTCGTCCTTGGCTGGGTTAGGAGGCTGTCCCTATGCTCCGGGTGCGAGTGGGAACATCGTAACCGAAGACTTAGTATTCATGCTGGAATCGATGGGCCTAAAGACGGGGATCTCCTTAGAAGGTTTGTTAGCGGCGAGAACTTGTATGGCAAGTTATTTACACGATGAACCTACAAGAGGTGCCTTTGTTAATGCTGGTGTACCTAAAGGGGCAGTGTTGGCTAGCCCAGTTAATAGGTTAGGTGCCTGAGACGATATGTTACGAGGGGGAAGTATGAATAACTCGATTGATCAAGAGGTGTTGATAATTGGTGCTGGTTCCTCAGGGATCTGCATGGGTATACAACTGAAAAATGCCGGCATTGAAGATTTTATGATACTAGATAAAGCGGAAGGTGTTGGTGGTACTTGGTATCACAATACCTACCCTGGCGCCGAATGTGATGTTCAATCTCATTTGTACTCGTTCTCCTTTGAACCGAAATTAGACTGGAGTCGCCCGTTTGGTGGGCAGGCTGAAATTCTAGAATATCTCAATTTTTGTACCGACAAATATGGGTTACGCGAGCATATAAAATTCAATACAGAAGTCGATAGTATTACTTGGAACGATAGCAACGAGGCCTGGACAACGGTTACCACGTCTGGTGAGTCCATCTGCTCGCGGTTCGTCGTTAGTGCGTTAGGAATGTTTAATAATATAGTATGGCCCAAAATTAAGGGGCGAGAACTATTTTCTGGTGAGCACTTTCACTCAGCACGATGGAATCATGAGATAGATCTACATGGTAAGAAAGTCGGAGTTATCGGTATCGCGGCAAGCGCGATCCAGTTTGTGCCTGAGATAGTCGATCGAGTGTCTGAACTGCATTTGTTTCAGCGGACTGCTAACTGGGTGGTGCCAAAGAATAACACTCCCTATACTGAACAGGAATTACTGGCCTTTCGCGAAGAGCCATCCCTTGTTGAGACCAATCGGGATGAAACGTATCGTTTATGGAATACGTTGGCGACTTTTACTGAGAAAGAAATACTTTCTAAGATAGAAAAATCTGGCTTAGCTAGGATTGCTGAGGTTGTAGATCCCAAGACGCGCGAGGCGCTTACACCTCACCATCCGTTCGGTTGTAAAAGACCTTTATTCTCAGACGTATACTACCCAGTGTTTAACAAGGAGCATGTACACCTTAATACAAATGAAATCGATGCTATCGCGCCAAATGGTGTAATCACATCCGATGGGCTATTAACTGAAGTGGATGTTCTGATTTACTCGACAGGATTCGAAACGACAACTTACCTGAGTGCTATTGATGTAAAAGGTAAGAATGGGCTGGATATTCACGATGCTTGGAGCGATGGACCGCAAGCTTATCTCGGGATCAGTACTCATGGCTTTCCAAATTTGTTCATGTTGTATGGTCCCAACACAAATCAAGGCTGTATTCTGGTGATGATTGAGGAACAGGTTAAATATATTATTCGACGGCTGAAGACGATGAAATCGGAAGGCATCTTGGCGAGCGACATAAAAAAGGATGTTATGCGTAAGTTTAACGATAAACTGCAGGACGACATTAAAGGCATAGATGTTTGGCAACACGCTTGTGGGAATGATTTTTATTACCGAGCTGGGCCGTCAGGCCGTTTTGTCACTCAGTGGCCCAAGAGCATGGATGATTTTGCTAAAGAGACAGATAGATTAGAGGACAATTTTTACGAATAAATACTCAACTGACCTCGCAAAAATTGACTATGACGGCGGCAGAGCTATTTAATGCGATTAAGGCCCGCGACGAGTTTTTCTAAGCTCTCGGTATTGTACGCAGGCAGGAATTCATCAATAAAAGGCATAGCAGCCTTCATGGTCTTTGAGCGAACTTCGAAGCTAGACGCCCCGTACATTGGGTTGATCCAGACTAGGGAGCGGATATGACGCTTCGTTATTGTCAATTCCTTTACGATTCGTTCGATATCGCCGTTATCATATCCGTCGCTTACAATCACAAGCACGGTACTTTTAGCTGAACCCTCTAACAACAAACCTCTGTTCAATTGAGCGATAGCTTCCGCAATATTTGTGCCGCCGCTCCAGTGACGGACTGCCTTTGCCACTTCGTTAAGGACATCAAGAACACTTTGTCCTTTCAACAGGCCTGTGATCTCACTAATTTTGGTACTGAATACCATCGTACGCGAATTTTTTAGCAGTTTTTGTACGCCGAGCATCAACTGAAGCAAAAAAGGATTAAACACATCCATTGAGCCGCTTACGTCACAGAGCATTATGATGCGAGTCTTCCTCACTTTTGGTTCAGTTGTCGAGAGTTTTAATAACTCCATTCCAAAAGGGATGGACTTGCGAACCGAATGACGTACATCAATTCGATCTCCTCTACCTGAAATCTTTCGACGGCGGGATGGCCTGGTGGCTAGTTTCCGAGTGATAGTCCTAATAAGTCGTTGCAGCGCTGCTGATTGATCGTCCCATCTAAAGCCTAAATTAGATTTTCTCGATACTTCATTGTCAGCGAACGAGTCGCTTTCACTGAGCATATCTCGATGACCTTCATTGGATAAACCGACATCTAAGTCACCTCGGATCATTTCAGAGTTGGCCAAGATATAGTCACCGTCGCTTTCGGGTATGTTGCTCCAATAGTTATAAAATACACGGTCAAATAAGACTTCATGCTCTTTGCTGGAGACTAGGTTCACACGCAGTGCAATTTGAAACTGAGTTCTATCTGAGATATCGATGGACGATAATGATTTAAAGACATCGATAGTTCGTGAGGGACTGATTTGTATACCAGCATCTCGAGCTTTGTCAAAGATGGCGAAAGTGTGGTTAGCCAACGAATGGCTATTCTTATTTAGCAGAGCAACACTCATTTATCTATTTAATAACTTGTTCTAAATCTGCAGATTTAAGTCGATCTATGTCATCTTTGTATTTGAGCAGAACACCAGAAGTTTCGACTAAAATCTCCGGTGTTATCTCTTCTTGTTCTAAACCGAGTAGAGCTTTGGACCAATCAATTGCCTCAGCAACACCTGGTTTTTTAAGAAAATCCATCTTTCTAAGATTCTCCATGACTAACGTCACGCTGGTAGCAAGTTGACTTTCAATTAGTGGTACATGGCGCAAAATTATCTCTTTTTCCTTCTCTGGTGATGGGTAATCAACCCACAAATATAAGCACCTTCTTTTTAGAGCGTCATTTAGCTCTCTAGTTCGATTACTTGTAAGCACAACTATGGGAGGTACCCTCGCTGTAAATGTGCCAATTTCAGGGATAGTAATTTGGAAATCAGACAGTAACTCTAAAAGAAAAGCCTCGAACTCCTCGTCAGCCCGATCAATCTCATCGATAAGGAGTACTGGAGGTTTTTCTCCACTATGGCGGATAGCTTGGAGCAGTGGACGGGCGAAGAGGAAATCTTCTCCGAAAATCGATTTCTCAAGATTTTTCCTTTTGTCCTCAGACGACTCTGCCAGTCGAATTTCTAATATTTGTCGCGCATAATTCCATTCGTAAAGTGTCGAAGACGCATCTAGACCTTCATAGCATTGCAGTCGAATTAAAGGTGAATCAATAATTGTTGCCAAAGTTTTGGCTAACTGTGTTTTCCCAACTCCAGCTTCCCCTTCAAGCAGTATCGGCTTTTGTAAGTCCAATGCCAGTTTTGTTGTTAGGGAGATAGCTTTGTCCGCAATATAATTATTCTGGTCAAAGATCCGAGTAGTGTCTGAGATCTGTGCAAACGGATGCTTCCACGCCGAAATATTTTCCATCAAGTTAAGTACGTCCTTTATTAATGAGTATCAATTAATAATAGTATTATGCGTTCCGCGGTCGGCTCGATTATAATCATACGATAGACGACTTGCCTATATGGGGACGACAAATTCTGAATCAAATTATACGCAATGGTTCAAAGAATTCTTAAGTGTCTATCTTAGAATCCTTGAATCGCGAAATTTATTTTAAAAAATCATTATTAAACATATATTTAAATAACTTTTCGGAGAATTTACATGAGTCATGAATTTAAAGCGTTGGTTGCCAACAAGGACGAAGAGGGCAATTTTTCGGTGGGAGTGGAGGCCTTAAGCCTTAATGACTTACCCGATGAAAACGTATTAATAGATGTAGATTACTCGACTTTGAATTACAAAGATGGGTTGGTAGTTACCGACCAAGGCAAAGTTTGTCAAAAATTCCCTATGGTTTGCGGGATCGATCTTGCCGGTACGGTTGTTGAGTCTGATGACCCGAGATGGAAAAGTGGTGATAGAGTACTAGCAAATGGTTACGGCTTGTCGGAGCGATACTGGGGGGCCTATAGCCAAAAACAAAGAATAAATGGTGACTTTTTAGTTAGAGTGCCGGAATGCTTTTCTAATAAAGACGCGATGGCGATAGGTACTGCTGGATACACCGCCATGTTATGCGTTAATGCTATCCGCGATCACGGAACAATAGTGTCCGATGGGGACATCTTAGTGACGGGTAGCGCGGGCGGAGTAGGGTCAGTCGCAATATTACTCTTGAGTAAATTAGGATACAAAGTATGCGCTAGCACCGGCAGGCCTGAGACAGCTGGTTATTTGAAATCAATCGGAGCATCAGAAGTTATTTCTCGTGATGAGTTGGCTAAGAAGAGTCGGCCGTTAGAGAAAGAGTTGTGGGCCGCGTGTGTCGACAGTGTCGGATCAACAACCATTGCGACGTCGCTCGCACAAACTAAATATAATGGGATAGTTGCCGCGTGTGGCTTAGCCGGCGGGGTCGATTTGCCGTCTACGGTGCTTCCCTTTATTCTGAGAAATGTTTGTCTACAGGGGGTCGATTCGGTTATGGCACCGATGGATGTGAGGGAGCGCGCGTGGAATGACTTAGGCGTCTTATTAGATCCGACAGCACTCTCGGACGTCTACACGGTTGAGCCTTTAGCTAGAGTCCCTGAGCTTGGTGCGGCGATTCTTCGAGGAGAAATCCGTGGCAGAATCGTCGTTGATGTGAATGCATAATGATTGTTTTATACTAACGAGAATATTATTTAAGAAGCATGGTTTGCTTAAAGTAAAAAGGAAATATTGTGATGTCAGAAGTAGTTACATATAAGCGTGAGGATCAGATTGCGTATATCTCAGTAAATAATCCTCCAGTAAATGCCTTATCGCTCCCAGTTAGACAAGGTCTGGAGGCTGCTTTTACCAAGTTTTCGAGTGACAATGAAGCAAAAGCCGCTATTTTAATCTGCGAAGGACGTACTTGGATTGCAGGCGCCGATATCACTGAGTTTGGCAAACCACCAGAAGATCCGTGGTTACCTAAAGTTATTCATCAGATGGAAGCCAACGAGAAAATAATTGTGGCTGCGATCCATGGTACTGCACTGGGTGGCGGTTTTGAGACCGCGATGGGCTGCCATTACCGATGTGCTGTTCCGTCAGCCAAACTGGGGCTTCCCGAAGTGACTCTTGGTCTTTTAGCCGGTGCCACAGGCACACAACGATTGCCGCGACTGATAGGAGTGAAAAGAGCATTAGATGCAATGATTAGTGGAGCGCCATTCTCGGCGAGCAACGGTCTTAAATGGGGTGCTGTGGATGAAATTGTTGACGGTGATCTGCGTGATGGCGCAACTCAATTCACTAAGAAACTGCTTGCAGCAAATGCTAAGCCTAGGCGAATAAGCGATGAAGAAGTTGATGGCCTGGAACTAAATGAACATTTCTTTAATGAATATCGGAATGGCATGGCTAAAAAGACTCGCGGTTTTTTCGCTCCTGAGCAGATTGTGAAGTGCGTAGAGGCTGCAGTATCACTTCCTTATAAAGAAGCTGTAGAACGGGAAGGCGAACTGTTCATGGAATGCATGATGTCGTCGCACTCGGTTGCGCAACGACACCTTTTTTTCGCTGATAGGGCATGTGCAAAAGTTGATGACGTACCCAAGGATACTCCGCTTCGGGACATCAAAAAAGTGGCCGTCATTGGTGGTGGTACGATGGGTGGTGGTATTGCTATGAATTTCGCT
>CALJHG010000072.1 GCA_938075585.1 uncultured Gammaproteobacteria bacterium
TTTCTAAACATTTTTATTCTAACCAGCCTCACTAAATTCAGAGAACAAATCGCGACATGTAAATGGTATCCTAAATTGTTGGATATTTTGATTAAAAAACATCCATGACTAGGTATTGTTGATACAATATTTTTGTACTCCCTCGCAGGTAACGGTAAGCGGAATGAATCGTAATAATTTTACAATTTTATGCTACTTAATTCTATTCCTCTTTATTTGTAACGCTTACATCTACGGTCTTCCAGATGTCAACAGAGTCATAACTTCGTTTAGGTCCAACCAGTTAGTAATAGAACAGTTTGTGGCAACTCGTCCCATTCTCTCATATGTCATCTATATAGTTACCTATAGCCTGGCTAGCCTTCTACTCCTACCAGGGACTGCATTTATCACGCTTTCGGCTGGATTATTATTTGGGACCAGCGTCGGATTTTTGCTAGCAATCCTAGGAAGTACAACTGGGGCCAGTATAACGCTTATAGTTTATCGTAACTTTCTTAGTACTTATTTTCAGCGCACAAAGGAAAATATTTTAGCTAATACATCTCAATATTTCCTGTTAGATAAGCCTACCTCATTACTGTTTCTCCGCCTTATACCCGTAATTCCCTTTAACGCGCTGAACATAGCCATGACGCTCACAACGATAAGCAAAAGAGCCTTCTTCATCTATACGTTCGTCGGTATGATCCCAGCTACATATGTCGTTGTTAATATTGGCGACAAATTAGAGCACATTGACAGTACATCGGATCTGCTAGACGGCAAATTCATCTTCTCACTTTCGCTCCTCGGCATCTTACTTCTGGCGAGTCTAATTATTAAAAACAAACTCGTTAAGAAGCCGAGTAAGTCATGACAATCCATACAATATTTGGAGAATCCCTCCTAGGCACTTAAACTGTACTTTCAACAACCGTTAATGCTTAAAACTTATGTGCCTAGTCCTCGCCGCGTACAACAGCCATCCCGACTACAAATTAGTGTTGATTGCTAATCGCGATGAATTTCACAGCCGTCCCAGCAAAATACTGCACAACTGGGGAAGAAACCCAAATATTCTGGGAGGAAAAGATATCGAAGCTGGAGGGACTTGGCTCGCCACGTCAACGGCTGGGAAGGTCGCGACCATTACAAACGTAAGAAAAGCCACCTCAGATATACCAGCCCTCAGATCACGAGGATTACTTGTGACCGACTTTCTTGAAACCAGCGTGCACATAGATCAGTTCAATCAACAATTAATTCATAGTGCCGACAACTATGCGGGATATAACTTATTGATGTTTGATCAGTCTCAGCTATGTTGCTTTAATAACGTCACAAAATCGGTAGAGAAGCTTGCCCCAGGAATCTTCACTTTGAGTAATGCTGATATTCATACCTCTTGGCCTAAAACTGAGCGAATAAGGAAGAATTTTGAGTCACTCATTAGTTCCTCGAGTATAAATTTCGAGGAAAATTTGTTTAGCATCATGCGTGATGACCAGCAAGCCCCCGATAAAATGTTACCTGCGACGGGAGTGAGCAAGCAGATGGAAAAGCAACTGTCGTCAATATTTGTTATAGGCAAACATTACGGTACCAGATGCTCGTCCATTATTACAATTGATAACAAAGGCCTATTAAGCTTCTCTGAGCGTTCCTATAACCGCGTTGGAAACGTATGCGGGAACCGTAAACTCTTCGTTGAAGTCGGTAAATAGGTTATACAGACACAATAACATGGTCACAAAACCCGTCAAAATATCAAACTGCTATGATTTCTTTGTAGAGGTCAGGTCTCGCACTTTACAATTGCTAGAGACGCTGACTCCGGAAGATGCGTGCGCGCAATCCATGCCAGATGCTAGCCCCGCAAAATGGCACCTAGCCCATACGTCATGGTTTTATGAGACGTTTATTTTGGAAAATTTTGAGCTCAATTTTTCGCCTTACAATAAAGCTTTTAGAGAGCTGTTCAATTCTTACTATAACGGTATAGGAGAGCAATACACTAGGGAAAAGCGTGGGTTACTAACTAGGCCAAGCCTCGACGAAATCCAAGCGTACGCACAAGACGTTACTTCTCGGATTCTCGAATTGGAATCGCTCAGCAATATTGAAGTGGAAAGGTTAATCGAACTTGGGTGTCATCACGAGCAACAACATCAAGAACTTATAGCGATGGATGTCAAACATCTCCTTTCATGCAATCCACTGAAACCGGCCTATATAAAGTTTCACGAAAAAGTAGGGCCGCGAGACGACCTGGGCTGGGAAAAAATTAAAGGCGGGCTTCATCAGATAGGGAGTACGATGGAGGCCTTCAGTTTTGACAACGAACATCCTCGACATGACACTTATTTTAAAACTTTCGAAATTAATAAAAACTTAGTAAGCAATAGAGAATATCTCGCGTTTATCGAACATAAAGGATACCAGATACCAGAATTTTGGTTAGCCGATGGTTGGTCATTGATCAGGAAAAATAACTGGAAGGGACCAGCCTATTGGGAGGAAATTGATGATAAATGGTTTGAATTTACTACAGACGGATTAAGGCCCTTAGATCTTCAAGCGCCGGTGTGTCATGTGAGCTATTATGAGGCCGATGCCTACGCAAACTGGGCGGGCGCTCGATTACCGACAGAACAAGAATGGGAGATAGCTGCTAAGTGCTCAGCGAGGCAAGGATGTACCATCCTCGATCTATTCAACTCTCGATGGCAATGGACGCAATCATCATATGCACCCTATCCAGGTTTTCGAGCCTCGAAGAGCACTATCGGCGAGTATAACGGTAAATTCATGAGCAATCAGATGGTACTACGAGGGAGCTCGATTGCTACGCCAGAAAAGCACTCTAGATCCACCTATCGTAATTTCTTTTATCCCTATCAGCGCTGGCCATTCACAGGCGTGCGACTCTCTAGAGACATATAATCACGTACTTTGGTCTCACCGAGGGTAGTCAAAAAATTAAGTCGTTAAAATAAAGCTTGCGTCTCTTCTTATTAGGGCTAAGTTTCTACTTGCAGAGCTTAGTCTTAGGTGGCAAATTAATCCTTTCGAACTTAAATAATGAGCAGTTAAGTTATGATACGTTTTAATCCGTTTATGTACTGTACCGTCGGACGTCGTAAAGAGTTAGAGCAAGGAATGGCAGGAAAAGATCCTCTGCTCTATCAGCGTATGCTCGATGAAATCGCTGAATACGTTTCTTTTGCTGATGATATTGGATATGCAGGTTGGGGGCATCCAGAGCATCATCTGCAAATCGAAGGGTGCGAAGCTTCAAACGATCCAACTTTGATGGGGATGTGGTTGGGCATGCATAGTAAAAGGCTAAAAGTAATCACGTGTGGGTTCGTCTCCACTGTCCATAACCCGGTTCGGACCGCCGAGGCGGTTGCTACAATGGATAACATGCTCAAAGGAAGATTCTCCTTTGGTTTAGTCAGAGGCTACCAATCTCGGTGGGTTGAAAACCTAAAGATCAGAGATGATATTGGTCCAGTTGGACCTTGGAACAAGGATACTGGCGAAGACGATGCCAATCGTGAATATTTCGCTGAGTACGTCGAGCTCGTAGTAAAGGCATTAACGGAAGATACATTTAGTCATCAAGGGCCATACTGGACAATACCTGAGAAAGGCCTTGTAAACCCTCACCCGCATTCCGTGTACACCGAATTAGGGCAAGGCGTAAGCGACGCTATGGAGATAAACGAGATAGGAATCGCGCCACGACCGTTTCAAACGCCACACCCTCAAATTTACGGCGGATTTTCAGCCTCTATGCGCACCGCAAAATTTTGGGCTAAATTCCGAGGTAAGCCAATAGTGATGGCATCTGACTTAGACTTTCTAAAAGCACTCTGGAGCGCGTACAGGAAAGAAGCAGAAGAAAAATATGATTATTCGCCAACTCCTGGAGACGAAGCAGCGTGGGGTGGCTTAATGATATGTGCTAAAACTGATAATGAGGCGGAGCAACTTGCCCACGATATGAAATGGTTTTGGGAGAAATGGGCGGTACCATTCGGCCAGCCTTTCCCGGAAATGCTCTTCGGATCCCCGGACACGCTGAACAAAAGAATTGAACAGGCCAGCAAAGCAGTAGATATAAATGAAATGTTCTTAATAATTCCGCAGGGGTTACATAACCGCGACGAAGTGTTAACCTCTTTAGAACTCTTTGGGGAAAAAGTAATCCCTAACTTTAGTTAATCCGTGAAAACGCGAACGGGAGGAAAATCATGAATATAGGATCACTTGCGCTATTTCAAAGTTTCGGCTACGACGAGTCAGTAACCGACTCTCAGGTATACAAGGAAGAGCTTCGGTTGGCAGAGCAGTTAGAGGACCTAGGATATGATTGGCATTGTGCCGTTGAACACCACTTCGAGGACTATTCCTTTTGTCCCGATAATACCGTTTACTTGAGTCATATCGCAGCAATAACAAAAAACCTGAAACTTGCGACAACCGCAGTCATCCTGCCGTGGAATGAGCCATTAAGAGTCGCAGAAAAGATAGCATTGTTAGACGAGCTATCAAACGGCCGAGTCATTTTTGGAATGGGACGAGGATTATCCAGGCGAGAGTACAATCAATTCGGGGTAGAACTGGACGACTCTAGAGAGAGATTCGATGAGGCCGCACCCATGATTCTAAAAGCTCTAGAAAATGGCTTCATTGAGGGTTCAGGTCCCCACTTCAATCAACCGCGCGCAGTCATTCGGCCCACGCCGACAAAATCGTTCAAAGGGCGAGTAACACAAGTCGCCATGTCACCAGACTCAGCCCTCGAAGCTGCGACACATGCTGCACAGATAATGATCTTCAACCAAAAAGATATTAAAGAGCACTACGAAGATATACAGCCATATCGAAAAAAATTCACTCAGTTGCATGGCTATGAACCTCCTCCCCCCCTCATGGCGACCTTGTCAGTTTGTCACCAAGATAAAGATAAAGCAGCTGAACTCGCTAGAAAACATATAGCGGGTTATCTTGTGACGGTCATGCATCATTATGAGCTGGCTGGCGAGCACTTTAAAAATGCCAAAGGATATGAAGCATACGGAGAAGCCGTGGACATGTTACAAGACATAGGGCTTGAGGGCCTTGCAGAAAGTTACATGAATGCGCAAGCCTGGGGAACACCACAACAAATGCTAGATAAGCTAGAAGCATGGCATGACGTCATGGGTGACTTTGACCTGATGTTTGGTTTTAGACATGCGGGTATTGCTTACGCTGACGCGGAAAACTCTATGCGGTTAGTTGCTAAAGAGGTGATACCAGAAGTACGTCGCTGGATGGACTCAACTAAAGCAGCGTAGAAATATTTAAACGGAGAAGTTAATGCCTGTAGTAGCTGGAAAAAATGCAATCGATGTCGGTATAGTTGTAAATGATATAGCGTCTAGTCTTCATTTTTATTGTGACATCATCGGCCTTGAGAAAGTTCAAGAAATGCCGCTATGGATAGGCACAATGCATAGACTTGCTTTTGGAGATAGCTTTGTGAAGCTCGTCGACCCAAAAGATAATCCTCCCCAGACTACTAAAGGATTAGCGTCTTCCTTAGGAATACGCTACCTCACTCTTCAAGTATCTAACTTAGATGAGATCTGTGAGATATGTAAGAGCAACCAAGTTCCATTTGAACTAGAAAAAACTGAGCTTGGACCTGGTGTCAGCGTAGCCATGGTCCATGATCCGGACGGTAACACAGTAGAGTTTGTCCAAAGGGATTAGCATCTATGTGTTGAGCTACGTTCTAAACTTCGCTGGGCGCTTCTCAAAGATTGCTGATGCCGCTTCTCTTTGATTCCTACTCCCTAAAAGCGTCCTTTGTAACTGCGCCTCAAGCTTAAATCCTTCTTCTGGCCCACTATTCCAACCCTCGTTAAACAATCGTTTACAAGCCATAGTAGCATCAGGTGATTTGGCGGCTATTGTCGCGGCAAGATCGCGAGCTACCCCCAAGTGATCTTCAGAAACGCTGGTGATCACCCCGATTTTCTCAGCCTCAGTGCTGTCAAATATTCGCGCCGTTAGTGCCAGCTCGAGCGCCTGATCTTTGCGCAAAACATTAGGTATAGTCTGCGTTATAGCCATATCTGGGATGAGTCCCCAACGCGACTCCATTATCGAAAATTTAGTCTCGGGATCGGCGATGCGTATATCGCAGCCCATCGCGATTTGAAACCCACCCCCGAAGACTACTCCGTGTAGAGCACCGATTACCGGGAAAGGTAATTCTTGCCAAACCCAGCAGACCTTTTGTGCCAAATTAGCAATCGCACCTCTATGTTCAATCAGCTCGTCAGCGACTTCACGTCCTTCTGATCCCACTTCCGCGAGGGCCTTCGCGATATTAAGGTCAAGTCCCGAACAAAAGCTAGGGCCTTTACCCGACAGAATCGCTACCCGAATCTCCTCATTTCTTTGCAAAGAATCCCCACAATCTGCAATCGCATGAAACATTTCTAAAGATAGTGAATTATGTGAATCAGCTCGATTGAAAACGATCTCAGCTACCCCATTTGAAACCTCTAAGCTCACCAACTCTTCAGTCATGCTCTGATCTCCAGCCTTAATTAAGTAATAATTTTCGTCTCAGCAATTCGACCCGATCGTTTCCAAAATACATATCGTGTCGATTCAGAAAAAACGTCGGTGACCCAAACCCTCCTCTGTCCGCCAATTCATCTGTATTCAGCCGTAACTGTTCCTTTAGCTTTGGCTCCTCAATTTTTTCGAAAAACTCATCCTCCGGTAGTCCGACCTCTCTCACTATCTCTCTAATTATTTCACTCTCGGATATATCTTTTAACTGCGACCAGTAATATTGGAAAATAGTCCTAGCATAATCGACCAATAATTTTTTTTCTATCGCGACAAAAGCACCTCTCATCACTTTTACACTATTTACCGGGAAAGGATCTGGCAAGCCAATCACAAGATTTTTCATAGAAGCCCAGTCCTGTAAATCTTTCTTTTGATACGCAGCTTTTTGCCGGACCGGATTCGCACGCGCAGCGTAAACACTGGGGTTTATTGTATTGAATAAACCTCCTACTAAGATAGGTCGCCACTCAATATCAAAGTCCAATTCATTATTAAGCTCTAAAATTGCTTCAAAAGCCAGATAAGTCCAAGGACTAGAACAATCAAAAAACATTTCTACCCGATCGCGCATACCACTCTCCCCAGCTCAATAAAAAAAGCTTATGATAGCGCATCTATTACGATGCGACCCACAACTTCTCTCGCTACTATCGCGTCAAAGGCATGAATTAAGTCTTTAAAATTGCACACATCATGTATATGCGGTTTAAACGCACCTCGTTCCACCATCTTCAGTAGCCCGTTCATAACCTCTTCGCCCCGAACCTGATCAATTCGCCCAAACTCTCCAGCTCTGACACCAACGACAGAATATTGCTTAATTAGCATATGATTGGTCGCTGCATTAGCTATACGTCCGCCAGCAAACCCTACTATCAGTAACCGTCCAAAAGGCGCAATACACTTAGTCGACTCGTCAAACACATTGCCGCCTATTGGATCAAAAATAACATCTGCACCAACGCCACACGTGATCGTATTGACGTCACTCTTAAACCCACCCTCTGGACACACTAGAATATCCGTATTTGCGTACTCAGATAATAAATCTGCTTTTTCTTCCGAAGACACTATAGCAATTGTCTTCGCCCCTAGGTGCCTAGCTAATTGCAAAGCTGCCAAACCAACTCCACCAGACGCACCATGAATTAATACGGTCTCTCCTTCAGATACGGCACCACGGGATATCAAAGCCACGTACGCCGTTTTATAGGCGATTAAAAAACTAGCAGCTTCAAAAAAATTAAATCTTTCAGGGATCAGAAAGCAATCCGACTCTTTGGCTGTGACAAACTGAGCGGCCGAGCCATACCTAACAGTCCCCATGACGCGTTGCCCAATAGAGTAACGCGTCGCGTGCGCTCCCAACCTTTCAATAGTTCCGGCAAACTCCATACACGGGGTGAATGGTACCTCGGGTCGGAGCTGATATTTTCCATTTACCATTAGCATGTCCGGAAAACCGGGAGCAAACGCAGCGACTTTTACTAAAATCTCATCCTCACGTGGCGGTTTTAATAGTTCCTCAGTTATCTTAAGATTTGCATGATGGTTAAAGTCATGACACGTCCAAGCTTGATAAGTGTCCTTATGCTTCATTATTCTTTACCTAATTTAAAACATATTGAGAAAAACATGGAAATTACGACAGAGCATTCAGTAATAATCGCACATACACTTACAGCCACCAAGCAAACGATAAGCGTCGCTGAGTCTTCAACAGCTGGCCTGATTTCAGCAGCCTTACTAGCAGTGCCTGGTGCGTCAGCTTACTACGGCGGTGGAGCAATTATTTACACTATGAGAGCACGACGCAAATTACTAGATTTAAGCAAGGAGCAGCTAAATTCCCAAACACCTTTGACTGAAAACTACGTTACCTTATGCGCAGAGCGAATAAAAGCTAGATTAAAAACTACTTGGGGACTTGCAGAATTAGGCGCCACCGGACCTGCTGGCACTCCTTACGGTCATCCTCCAGGAATAGCAGTTCTAGCGTTAGTAGGCCCTATAAACCTGACGACTAAAATAGAGTCAGGTCACGGTGATAGGGAGAAAAATATGGAATTATTTAAAATTGCGGCGATCAAACTACTAATAGAAGGACTCGAGAAATACCAATTAAGCGTCAAAGAGCCCATCAAATAATGACTGTGCTCTTGTTACGCTGAATGAATTATTATTGATGAGTATTACTACTGACAATCAGTTTTGGCTAGACAAATGGAAGCATAATAAAATTGGATTCCATGAGTCTGAGCCACATAACTTGCTGACTCAATTTTGGAACCATCTCAAAATCTCAAACACATCAAAAGTGTTAGTCCCATTGTGTGGAAAATCCATCGATATGCTGTGGCTAAAAAGATCTGGCCACGAGGTCACTGGAGTAGAGTTGAGTGAGACCGCGATCTCATCGTTTTTTGAGGAAAACCAAATCAACGCTGAAATCCAACAGAGGGGCAAGAATAACTGTTATGTGGGGAGAGATTTAACGATCTGGGAGGCCGATATTTTTAATCTCCCAAACATCGAGCTTGAGTCCCATGAGATAATTTACGACCGAGCCGCTCTTGTTGCTATTAATCCGCGCCAGAGACACAAATACGTCAAGAGTTTAGCTGACAATATGTCTTCGGGAAGCTACATGTTTTTAATCGGACTAGAATACGACAAATCTTTATTATCTGG
>CALJHG010000073.1 GCA_938075585.1 uncultured Gammaproteobacteria bacterium
AGTTTGGGCAGAGAATAGTATTCGGTGAGTTACTTGATATTAGCGACAATATTCGGCTTTATGACGAGTCAGGTAATTTTTTTGGCATAGGTGAGGTGATAGAGCGAGGCATAATCAGGCCAAAGAGACTGTTCAATTTATAAATCAGCACAGTTAAATGCCGATTAGACGATAAATGGGTTGTCGTTGTTCATCCACGCGGTTAGAATTGGCCCGATTTTACATAAAATATAAAATATTAGTGCTTTAGGGAAATATTAAATGGCATTGTCTAACGAGCGCAAAAGCGCAATTATAAGTGATTATCAGAGAGAAGGTACTGATACTGGCTCGCCTGAGGTTCAGGTAGCTTTGTTGTCAGCGCAAATTGACAGTTTGGCCGAGCATTTTAAAGTTCATGCGCACGATAATCATTCTCGCCAAGGGCTTCTAAAGATGGTCAACAGCCGACGTAAAATGCTTTCCTATCTGAAGGGCAGAGATGTAAATCGTTATAGCGAACTAATTTCTCGTCTCGGCTTGCGAAAGTAAGCAGCGAGCGTTGGTTTTTAGTTCCTTTTTTTCGTGTCCGGTTGACATGGAATGCATCATAGATTAACTAAATAGGTACAAATAATATGGCGGCATCAGCTGTTTCATTTCAATACGGAAATTCAAGCGTTACCCTAGAGACGGGCAAGATTGCTCGTCAGGCATCAGGGTCTATCATGGCTAGCATGGGAGATACCGTCGTCTTAGTTACAGTCGTAGGTGATAAGTCAGCTGATCCTGGCAGGGACTTTTTCCCTCTTACTGTAGATTACCAAGAGAAAACCTATGCCGCAGGCAAGATTCCTGGAGGGTTTTTTAAGCGAGAAGGTCGGCCGACCGAGAAAGAAACACTCACGTGCCGGCTTATTGATAGACCAATTCGTCCTTTATTCCCCAAAGGGTTCAAAAACGAGGTGCAGATAATTTGCCAAGTTATTTCGTTGGATCCCGAAGTTGATCCCGATATTCCTGCTTTGCTTGGGGCGTCCGCAGCCTTATCTATTTCCGGTATGCCTTTTGCTGGTCCGATCGGCGCTACTAGAATAGGCTATAAGAACGGAGAATACGTTTTAAACCCTAGCTTCAGTGCTTTAGATGATTCGGAATTGGAGCTGGTTGTCGCAGGAACCTCTTCTTCAGTATTGATGGTTGAGTCGGAAGCCAGTGGCTTGAGTGAGGATGTGATGCTAGGGGCAGTGACTTTTGGGCATGAGCAAATGCAAGTTGCGATCGATGCGATCAATTCTTTGGTCGTAAAAGTCGGAACAACCCCGTGGGAGTGGACAGCTCCAGAAAAAAATACCGAAATTGTGTCTACTATTTCCGACAAGTACCGGGAACGTGTAAGTGAGGCATATGCTGTTGTTGATAAGTTAGCTAGAAGAGACATGCTTTCGGCACTAAAAACTGAAATTTTAAATACAGAAGTAGAGGGCAATGATTTAGATTCGGGCGAAGTAACCTCCGCTTTATACGATCTAGAGCATGAGGTAGTTAGGAGTAGCGTGTTAGAAGGTAATCCACGTATTGATGGTCGCGCTAAAGATGAAATAAGGGACATAGCGGTGGAAGTTGATGTGTTGCCTCGTACCCACGGTTCGGCCCTTTTTACCCGTGGGGAAACTCAGGCTATCGTAGTCGCCACACTCGGTACCGCTCGAGACTCTCAGATAATTGATGCTATCGAGGGTGAAAGGCGTGAAAGCTTTATGCTCCATTATAATTTCCCTCCCTTTTGTGTTGGAGAGACAGGTCGGGTAGGTACCCCGAAGCGTCGTGAAATTGGGCACGGGCGATTAGCCAAGAGAGGTATTCAAGCCGTATTGCCCTCAATAGATGACTTTCCCTATGTTTTGAGAGTGGTTTCCGAAATTACCGAATCGAATGGCTCTAGCTCTATGGCCTCTGTGTGTGGCACAAGTCTTGCGCTCATGAATGCAGGTGTACCCACAAAAGCTCCAGTCGCTGGTATAGCGATGGGACTAATCAAAGATGGTGAAAAATTTGTTGTATTGTCTGACATTTTAGGCGATGAGGATCATCTGGGGGATATGGACTTCAAGGTCACAGGTACTCTTGATGGGGTAACAGCGCTTCAGATGGATATAAAAATAGACGGAATTACTCCTGAAATTATGTCGGAAGCGCTGCGGCAAGCAAAGGCCGGCCGAATACACATACTCGGTGAAATGAGCAAAGTTATATCTGTACCCCGAGAAGAGATGTCCGAGCATGCACCGAGGATTGTTACTTTCAAGATCCCTCCCGATAAAATACGAGATGTCATCGGTAAAGGTGGTGCGACGATAAGGCAGATTACGGAAGAGACTGGTGCCACAATAGATATCGACGACGATGGAACTATAAAAATTGCCTCTGTCGATAATGCTGCAGGATTAGCGGCTAGATCAAGAGTAGAGTCTATCACGGCAGACGTAGAAGTTGGAGCTGTGTATGAAGGAAAAGTCGCTAAACTAATGGATTTCGGTGCATTTGTTAATATTCTTCCCGGTAAAGATGGGCTAGTACATATTTCTCAGATTTCTGAAGAAAGAGTTGAAAGTGTTAGCGATAAGCTTAGCGAAGGAGATATGGTTAAAGTGAAGGTCCTCGAGGTAGACAAGCAAGGTCGTATCAGACTTAGTATGAAAGCAGTAAATGGTTGACCTTGAGGGTTTAGATGGCTTAGTTAGAGATCTGAACGCTCCGCGCGACAATCAATGAAACGTTTCTCTGTGACGATTTTATCGATTTGAATGTCATTTTGAGAAAAAGGTAAATTGTTTACTAGTGTTATGTCGTACGCTAGTGCCATAGCATGTCCGTAGGAATTACTTGATAACCAGCGGTCATAAAACCCTGCACCGCGGCCTAATCTCGTCCCTTCTTTCGTAAATGCTAATCCGGGAGTGATTACTAAATCAATGTGGGTAGGACTGCATCTAGCTGTAGGTGGCTCAAATATTCCCCACTTGCCGAGGCTTAGGTCGTCTGCCGTCACTAACCTGTGCGCGCTCATATGGTTGTTAATGATTTTGGGCGCATATACTTTAATCTCACTTTCCAATGCCAATTTTATCAAGTGGCGCGTGCTCACCTCGGAAGGTTGCGAGATATAGACGAATAGTGACTTAAGGGTATGTAATATTCCTGACTTAAGAAAAGATTTTATTATTTTCTCAGAAAAAGCATCTTTGGAAGCGTCACTTAAGTTCAGCAATTGCCGTCGAATACTGTTTCTGATGATATTTTTCTCAGCTTTTATGTCGGATTCTCGAGTTTTCATGAGAAAAGCGCAATAATACCCTTTATTTTATAGACCACAGCTCTTAGAATGCCTCTTCGATAAACAATTCTGACTCAATTATATACTTTCCTAAGGATTTATTTTAATGGTAAAAATTAGACTATCACGAGGCGGCTCAAAGAAAAGACCCTACTACCATATTATCGTGGCGGATCAGCGGAATAAAAGAGACGGAAAACACTTGGAGCGGCTCGGTTTTTTCAATCCGCTAAGCACGGCAGCGGATGTTGAGAATTTTCGTGTAGACATGGAACGATATGATTACTGGATGTCTGTCGGCGCGCAACCTTCTGAACGTGTATCAAAATTAGTGAAGGGTCATACTGAAGATTCGGCATAAAATCCTATGTGCGTGATTACCGTTACGTCATCAAAGTATTAATGTATTCGCTCTTATAAGGGCCAATAAGTGGACCCAATAATCATAGGTCGAGTCGTTGGGGCAGTTGGGCTGAAAGGCTGGGTAAAAGTCCAATCATTCACTCGTCCTTTAGAAAATCTCCTTTCTTACGGTACCGTTTTCCTTCAGAGCGGCCCTGAGTGGAGAAAATACCCTGTGAGTGACACTCAACATAAAGGCTCTTCGCTGAGAGTCTTGTTCTCGAGCTGTAGTGATAGAAACTGTGCATCTGATTTGATTGGCTGTGATATAGGGCTATTTCGAGCTGATTTGCCGGATGCGCCTGGGAATGAGTTCTATTGGGTGGATATGATTGGTTTAGATGTAATTAATCAGCAGGATGAATTACTTGGAAAAGTAACAGGATTGCTTGAGACTGGTGCACATGATGTGCTCGAGATCTATGGCGAGAGAAACTACTTGATTCCTTTTGTTCAAAATGTGTATGTCATAGAAGTTAGTTTGGCTCGAGGCTGTATTCGGGTTGATTGGCATATTGATGATTAAACAGTTTACCGTAATTACTTTATTTCCTGAGTTCATTAGTGACTATCTGAGAATTGGGGTGGTTGGTAGTGCGGTTGATAAGGGTATCATTAAACTTAATTTAATTGATTTGCGTGATTTTTCCGTAGCTCGGAATGGACGTATTGATGACTCGAGCTATGGTGGTGGTCCAGGGATGGTCTTTGCTGTTCCGCCTGTCCGGGCTGCAATAACCAGTGCTAAAATTAATGCGAGTGGGGACTCTCATGTGATGTACATGAGCCCTCAAGGAACTTGTTTCGATCAAGCTAGAGTGGAAGACTTGCGAGATTTAGAACATATAATAATACTTGCTGGTCGATATGAAGGTATCGATCAAAGATTAATTGATCAAGATGTAGATTCTGAGTGGTCCGTTGGAGATTATGTGCTCAGTGGTGGAGAGCTGCCTAGTCTGATAGTTATCGATGCTATTACTAGGACAATTCCTGGGGTGTTGGGCTCAGACGAGTCTGCTAAAAATGACTCGTTTTCTAATGGACTCCTCGATTTTCCCCATTATACCCGACCTGCTGTGATTGAAGGTGCTCAAGTTCCTCAAGTTTTGTTAAGTGGTAACCATTTAGAGATTGCTCGCTGGAGGCGAAAAAATGCCTTAGGACGGACTTATGTTGAGAGACCGGATTTACTTAGTAACAAATTTCTGTCGGACGGTGACAGGGAGCTTTTAAGAGAATTCCTGCAAGAAAATGATTTTCTGTAAACTGCTTAGTAGGCTGACCTAACAATATTCGGGTAAAAATAAAATTGTTAGTGAAATTAGTACGCCATATGATGTAGAATCTCGCGCAGTAATTAAGCGAAGGCGCGACCGATGAGTGATATTATTAAAGAACTTGAAAACGAGCAGCTGCGACCAGGGCTACCAGAATTTTCGCCCGGGGATACTATAATCGTTCAAGTAAAAGTAAAAGAGGGGGATAGGGAGCGTCTTCAGGCGTTCGAAGGGTTTGTATTAGCTAAACGCAACCGAGGGCTCAATTCTTCCTTTACGGTTAGAAAGATATCCCATGGTGAAGGTGTAGAGCGAGTGTTTCAATTGCATAGCCCGTTGATTTCGAGCATTGAAGTTGTTCGTAGAGGTGATGTCAGACGTGCTAAGCTTTATTACATGAGAGACTTACGAGGCAAGAAGGCCCGTATTAAAGAGAAAATTTTGGTAAAAAGTTAATCAGCCAAACTTTTGTAATAAGTAATTCTTAATATCATTTGACTCGTATAGCCAGATGCTGGTTTCGTCTTGCTGCCCGATCCGCAAGCATGGGACTGTCGGCTTACCGCCATTGGTAACTAGATCTTTCATATGATCGTCGTTCAAGTGAACGTCTCGGGTATGTATATTTAGTTTTAGCTGACGTATCGTGCTTTTGACGCGAGCACAAAACATGCACGTTTCGTAGTGATATAGAACCATTGTGGAGGTTTCTCTATCGACGCGTGTTTGCTCCTCGCTAGTTCTAGACACGGCTTCTTCGGTTTTATTATTATCGAACCATTCATCGAACATAGTGCTGACACCTTTTACATCTTGCATTGTTAATATCATTAGTATCTCATAGAAACTCCAAGTCCGCAGAATCGATGATATGGAACTCGAAGAAAACTATTTGGAGTCTTTTTTAGAACACCTTTGGGCAGAATACGGGCTCAGTTCCTCCACCGTATCGTCATATCGGAGTGATTTGACGCTGTTCTTCAAATATCTTTCTAAAGATAGATTATCTCCTCGAGCCGTAAATCCGAGTGATATACTGAGCTTTATAGGTGTTGACGGACGACTCTCAGCGCGCACAAGCTCTAGGCGCCTGTCTAGTATTAGGAGATATTATCGTTACTTGAAGCGAGAAAGCTTCATAACTGCGGATCCGAGTGGAGATTTGGAGAGCCCAAAACCCGGTCGGCTATTACCAAAAATAGTTAGCGAATTAGATGTAGAGAGATTACTAGCGGCCCCAGATGTTTCTTCGCTATTAGGCTGTCGCGATAGAACAATGCTTGAGGTTTTATATGCCACTGGACTTAGAGTGAGTGAGCTGGTCAACGTAGAGACAGCTCAGATCAACCTGAGGCAGGGAGTCATAAGAGTTGTCGGAAAGGGGGGGAAAGAGAGGCTGGTCCCCATGGGTGAGGAGGCATTGGAGTGGGTAAGAAACTATTTGTTTCATAGCCGCGAGAGGATAGTTGGTGATAAAGCTACTCGAGCACTTTTCCCTACTTCAAGGGGTAATTCTATGACTAGACAAGCTTTTTGGTATAGAGTTAAAAAATATGCGCAACATGCTGGAATCTCCAAATCACTATCGCCACATACTTTAAGACATGCATTTGCTACACACCTTTTGAACCATGGAGCTGATCTGCGTGTTGTGCAGATGCTACTTGGGCATTCTGACATATCGACAACTCAAATATATACCCATGTTGCCACCATGCGCCTGAAAAACCTCCATGCGGCACACCATCCTAGAGGTTGAATATATGCTAGGAGTTATTGGCTGCTCTACATATAATTCATTAAGCTGTCGCAAAATCTCAGGGCTTCTTTATGCTATGTTTTAAAAATATTGTTTTTACGATTTTCTTTCTTGTTAGTTTTAATCTATTGGCAGGTGCTGACTTTGCTGTAAACAAAACCCTTGCTTCTATTTTACCGCCAGATAAGGAAGCTAGAGTCAGCGACACACCTGTCCCTGCGTTGAAAGAAGTTTTGGTGGATGGGGCAATATTTTACCTGAGTCAAGACGGACATTACCTATTCGAGGGTGATCTTATTGACGTGAGGAACGGACAAAATTTGACTGCCCAAGCTAGAAAGAATGTCCGGAGTGGTATGTTTGCCTCTTTGTCTGAGTCAGATACGATTAATTTTCATGGTGCCGATGGTAAAAAGCTTAAAAGAAAAATTTATATCTATACAGATATAGACTGCGGGTATTGTCGTAAGTTGCACCTTGAAATACCGGATTTGAATAAGGCAGGAATTACTGTAAGTTATTTAGCTTTTCCGCGAGATGGATTGAAAGGAGACTCTCATTCTAAAGCAGTCAGTGTTTGGTGTTCGAAGAACAAAAAAAAAGCACTAACATTAGCTAAGCTAGGTAAAGCTGTAGAATCTCTGACGTGTGATAACCCTGTCGCAGATCAATATAATTTAGGGCAAACTATGGGGCTTAGGGGAACCCCGGCTGTATATTCTGAGGACGGAGTGTATCTAGGAGCGTACTCGTCTGCGGAAGCTATAGTGAAGCAATTAGCCCGCTAAATTGATTAAGTATGCTTGATTGGGTGTCAGTTTCGGTGAGATAACTTCATTAATATGGCTGTGGTCTTTTTTTGTTTCGAAAGAAGCTCTATTTTTACTGGAATATAATGCAAGTCCTCCGCGAGCCATATTTTCACGGATTTTCCTGAGCTATTGGTTATCCTTACCATTTTTTTGCACATGAACTTGCCTAGTTTTGTGGCGACCAATTCTGTTTTTTCATGTCGAAAAGTATAAAGTTTTCGCTTATTCTTTTTTTTTACACGATATTCGTAGTTATCGACTTCATTTAGTAAATCTGCTCGTAATTGCGTCTGGTATGATAGCTCGTCAAATAGTATCGGTGTTCGAAGGGATCTAACGTCAATATTGTTAGTTCGTAGATCTGAGCGATCGAATTCTAACTTGTAACTGCGTTTTCCTCGTTGAGCTTCGAGAGAATAGTTGATGGGAATGAATTGCCCATCAATGTACTTTCCTGTGCTTATCTGGGTCCGAGAGAGGGAAGAAAATAGCTTACCGACACCCGCTGTCGATAGTATGGATAAGAATCGATAATCGCCATTCTCTTCAATCGAGAGTTTTTGTTCTATCAGACCTATCTCGAGATTTTTAGTCCTTAATTTATAGGAAGCGCTGTAACTTTGGAGAAGCTCTTGAGCTTGCATAGAAAGCGACGCAAACACGCAGATAAAGAATATTGCCAAGCGATACATATCTATATGCTAAGATATGCCATATTAGTATGGAAGCGTTATATTTAGCTGATCACCATTAGTTTTGTTAGATGAAAACCCTTATGAAGTTCGATCTCGCACGCGTTAAATTCAATAAAGTTCTCGTGGTTGGAGATCTTCTTCTCGACAGATATTGGATTGGCGATACAAATAAAATATCCCCTGAGGCGCCGGTTCCGGTTGTGTTGGTCAAAGATTCTTTCGAAAAACTAGGAGGAGCAGGGAATGTGGCAGCAAATGCATCTAGTCTCGGCAGTGGTAGCTGCCTGATGGGTGAGGTCGGTTCAGACTCTGATGGAGATAAGTTTCTGGCACTTTGCGATGGCACAGCGATTGACACTGAGATTTTAAGAAATCCTATAAGAAAAACTATTGTGAAGCATAGGATTGTTAGTCAAGGACAGCAGCTACTTCGCGCTGATTTTGAACCGGATCTAGCGGAAACTGCTAGTAGTGCTCTGCTGGACACGTTTTCGAAGCGAGTTGAGGACTATGATGTAATTGTAATCTCAGACTACGGGAAAGGTAGTGTTAAAGATGCTAGGGCGTTCATTGCCTGTGCCAAAGAATATGGTAAGAAAGTTCTAGTAGATCCGAAAGGAGAGGACTTCTCCATATATATCGGTGCAGATTTGGTTACTCCAAATTTGAAAGAGTTCGAGGCTATTGTAGGGGAATGCGATAACACAGAGACCTTGGTTTTAAACGCTCGCAAGATGCTTCTTGATTATGATTTCGGGTCGTTATTAATAACGCGAGGCTGTAATGGGATGACTCTTGTGACAAAAACTGAGGATTACTCCTTTAATGCGAGAAGTCAGGAAGTTTTTGATGTCACGGGTGCGGGGGATACGGTATGCGCCGCTATAGCTGCGCTTTGGGTTGATGAAGTCGCTTTGCCGGTAGTGTGTGAAGTGGCAAATATTGCGGCAGGTATTGCTGTAAATAAATTTGGTGTCGCGACAGTTACTTTGGAAGAAGTTCGTGGTGAATTAACCTTGTATAACAGTCCGATCGCAGAGTGCTTTGTGACCGCAAGTCTAGACACGTCCTCTGCCTTGGCAGACGTTAGATCAAAAGGATTTAAAATCGTCATGACAAATGGATGCTTTGATATATTGCATGCTGGACACGTCCGATATCTGAACGAGGCTAAAGCGTTAGGGGATATTCTTGTAGTTGCAATCAACGATGATGCTTCGGTTGCCCGCTTGAAAGGGAAGGATAGGCCGATAAACAATCTAGACTCGCGCGTGCACTTACTAGAGGCGCTAAGATGCGTAGATTATGTGATTCCGTTTTCTGAGGACACGCCCGAGCGATTGATTGCTCAGGTGAGTCCAGATATTTTAGTCAAAGGAGGTGACTATGAGGTTGAGAATATCGCTGGTGCAGACTTTGTGCTTGCCAACGGTGGGGAAGTAAAGACATTGAGTCTAATTGAAGGGTATTCCACGAGCGCGGTAATTGATAAATTATCGAGACAACTTCGGAGAAGTGGGAAATGATCTTGGTCACCGGTGGAGCTGGCTTCATAGGAAGTAACTTAGTTCGGCAGCTAAATCATCAAGGCGAGAGAAATATATTGGTAGTCGATGATTTGACTGACGGACAAAAATCAAAAAATTTAGTCGATTGCGTGATTAGTGATTATGAGGACAAAGATGAATTTATGGCTTTGTTGCTGGGCGACAAATACAACCGAATTAAGACAGTTTTTCATCTAGGAGCTTGTTCCGATACTACCGAGTGGGATGGACGATACATGATGCGCGATAATTTTCGATATTCTCGAGAGCTATACCGGTACTGTAGTATGCGCGACATTCCTTTTATTTATGCGTCTAGTGCCGCTGTGTACGGAGCACCTTCTCCAAAGGAGAGTCTCGAATTGACCGAGGTATTCGATGAAATTGCAGCCAATGAAAGACCGCTCAATATGTACGGCTATTCCAAACTTTCTTTTGATCAGTATGTAAGAGCAAACGCTCATGACAGGGCTAACCTCGTTGTGGGATTGCGCTATTTTAATGTCTTTGGGCCAGGTGAGGCGCACAAAAAGACCATGGCAAGTGTGGTTTATAACTTCAATAAACAGATAACCTCCACGGGCACGATTAAAGTGTTTCGCGGTTCTCACGGATATCCTGACGGAGGCCATGAAAGAGATTTTGTTCATGTGAGTGATGCTGTGAAGATGACCCTGTGGGCTTCAAAATTAACGGCATCTGCTTCTGGTATCTATAACTGTGGTTCGGGTGTAGCGAGAACCTTCAATGAGCTAGCTGGTCTCGTACTTAATTTTCATGGCAAGGGCAAGATTGAATACATTGATTTCCCTGAAGGCTTGTCAGATTGTTATCAGCCTTATACTAAGGCGTTAATGAGGCGCTCTAAAAATATTGGGTACTCAGATGAGTTTAAGACGTTAGAAACTGGAGTAGAGGAGTACCTTACCTGGTTAAATTCTTAAATATTCTATACACAACTGCCTTATGCTTGGCGGTACCATTTCTATTGGTACGCGCAATTATAAAGAATCATCGCGAACCCGAAAAATGGTTGTATTTGGCGCAAAGAATCGGCCTGGCGGCAATTGAAGTTGGAAGATCTAAAGTCATATGGATTCACGCGGTTTCGGTGGGCGAGGTTGTTGCGACCATACCACTGGTAAAGAACTTGGCTCAAGACTATCCCGAACATCAAATAATCTTAAGCACAACCACTATTGACGGCGCTAAGATTGTCAGAGCTCGGCTTGCCACTTTTGTTACCCACGTATATTTTCCAATCGACATTCCTTTTGTTATTTCTAGATTTCTTAATCGACTTAAACCTGTGATTTTTATAATGATCGAGACCGAACTTTGGCCGAACTTGTTATTGAAATGCAAACGACGTGGAATCCCTTCGGTAATATTGAACGCGAGGTTGTCCGACAAATCAGCTAAATCTTATCAGAACGTTATGAGTATTAGCAGGGAGATGATGTCGAATGTCAGTCTTGTACTGGCGCGTAATGCGATCGATGCGAATAACTTTATTAGCCTAGGTCTGTCTTGCGACAAGGTCCGAGTGATAGGAAATATAAAGTTTGATAGCAAACTTTTCCCAGATATTATTGCTGACAATCGGTCGAAACATGGGCTGACAGTATGTTTTGCTAGCATTCATGAAGGAGAGCTTACAATTCTTGTAGACGTCATGCTACGGCTGCGTAGAAAACTTCCAAATATTCAGTTTGTACTTGTCCCAAGGCATCCAGCTAAATTAGAGAAGCATGTCAGTTATCTTAGAAGGCACGATATTAATTTCGTGTCCGGTAATTATCAGACCTATAAGCGCTGTGAGCGGCCATTAGATGCTTTTGTAGTAGATTCGATAGGGGAGCTGCTAAAGTTTTATAACGCTTCTGATGTTGCTTTTGTTGGAGGAAGTTTAGTGCCGCGTGGCGGTCAGAACCTATTAGAGCCTATTGGCGTAGGTGTACCTGTAATTACAGGTACGTCTCTGTATAATTTTCAAGAAATCGCTGATGCACTTATTTCGTTAGACATAATAGTAGCGGTGTCCGATGCTTCCAGCATAGCTAAGGAGATTTGGTACCTCCTAGAAGATGGAAAAGAACGGGAGAGTAGATCGGCGAGAGCCAGAGACTGGCTGATAAGCAAGCAAGGTGCTACACAGCGCGCCGTGGATGCTCTAAGGTTGTTTTTGTAAGTTAATTAATTTGGATTAATAGATTGAAAGGTGTTGCTATAAGTCTAATTCAGTAGTGATTGCACTTTTAGATGACTGGGGTTTTTTAGATCGTTAGCCCATTCAAATAGCACCGACTCTGCGCATGTCATAATTACATCTGAATTGCTTAGTCGTAGGAGTGCATTCTGATAGTTTTCTAAAGTGCGCGCGCAAATTGAGTCTTCTACAACAAAGACTGTGTACCCTTTTCGCACTAAGTCTATAGCTGTTTGTAGTATCGATACGTGCGCTTGTGTACCTGTTAGGATTATTTGAGGTCGCTTAGTTGCATCGATGGCAGCTGCAATTGCCTTATCTTTATAGGCAGAGAAATTGGTTTTAGAAAAAATATTTTTTGGCTCGATGAGTGACAAAATTGATCGTTCAGTGCTGCCCAATGTATTCGGATTTCGTTCTGTTAGGATTTTG
This sequence comes from uncultured Gammaproteobacteria bacterium, assembly GCA_938075585.1. Taxonomy (GTDB): domain Bacteria; phylum Pseudomonadota; class Gammaproteobacteria; genus UBA4457. The sequence continues at coordinate 12,453 of CALJHG010000073.1, forward strand.
GGAATATTAAGTATTCCGGCGGCCCTCATAAGTAAGTTGGTATTTTTTACTACCCGTTTAATGACTTTGTTTGGGATTGATTCGGCGATGTGCTGTTGTACATCCACTACGAGTAGCACACACTCCGCCGCATCTGCCAAAGTATTCATAGGGTTGTTCCTTGAGCTTGAATAAAAAAATGGAGTTTAACTTGAGAAAGCAGCAACACTTATTCGCCTCAGTTTTATTTTGCGATCCTGTCAGTAGCAAAAACCAAATCAGATGGGCTTAAAGTTCCAGTTGCCTTTTTTAGCCTTAGAACTTCTAGCACATAGTCGTATTTCGCCCGTGCAAAGTTTCGTTTTGATTGAGATAAAAGCTTTTCAGCTGTTACTACGTCGACAGCAGTTCGAGTACCGACCTCAAAACCTGCGCGTGTTGAGTTGAGTGCAGTAGTTGTAGAGACAACTGCCTGTTCCAACGCTAATACCGTACTGATTTGACTCATGATCCCCAGATAGGCCTGTCGAGTTTCTCGCTGTACAGCACGTCTAGTTGATTCGAGTTTTTCTAAGGCCGCGTCATGCTTGTATTTCGCTTCTTTTGTCAATGATACGGTTTTCCCGCCTTCAAATATAGGCATATTAAATTCTACGCCGATATTACTTTTGTGGATTTTGCTCGCCCCAAAACGACCCCCTTGTCTACCATAGCCGTGCGAGCCAATTACATCTAAAGTTGGTAGGCTCTTTGAAGACTGTCTCCTTATTTCTTGTTTAGCAATCGCACTAGTCAGATTTGCCGATTTTAATACCAAGCTATTTTCAACCGCAGTTGCTGTCCATATTTCTATGTCCGACGGATCCGGAGTTACTAACGGTAATTCGTCGGCAAGTGGTACCAGGGCAGAATGATAACGCGCTGTTATTTCCCACAATTTCTCTTGCGTATCGTCAATTAAATGATTGGCCTGGATCAACTCGGCTGAAGCCCGGTCATAACCCGCTCGTGCTTCTTCTAGGTCTGTTACCGGAATTAATCCCACACTGAATCGCTGCTCGGTTTGTGTTAATTGGTTCTTCAGTGATTTAGTTTGTGCTTTTGTAAATAGCAAGTTATCTTGCGCAGCGAGTACTAGAAAATAAGTCTCAGCGACCCGATAGATCAAATTCTGGTGAGCTATGATGACTTCCAATTGAGCCTTTTGCACCCTTTTATCGGCCTGAGAGAGAGTAATTAATCTATCGTGATGGTAAATAGGCTGCGTTAAATTGATACCGTAATTACGGGAATTGTATTTAGTAATACCGTTAGCGCCAAATGACGTGGTCGAAATGTCATCTCTCACGCGGTTGGAAGATGCCCTTATAGCAATTCGAGGAAAAAATATCTGTGCTCGCGCTTGGGGAACCTGCTCGGCCGTAGCTAAAGCGCTCATTTGTGCCTCCCTATAGGAAGGGTCACTTTCCTCAGCAATCTTTAGTATATCAGCTAGATCCTCCATTGCTGGGAGTGTTGAAGATACTAGCAATATCGTTAAAGTGATAAGATGCTTACAAATATAATCGCAGTAAGAGTGTATAGCGTCGATTTTAATGATCATTATGGCCCTATTCAACACAGCCTACGTTTTTGTATTTAATTGCCACTAGCAGCTAATCTTATCGTAGACAATTTTTTAAAATTCAAACTCTTCTTTACGTTCGGCGCCAATCAACGAAGTTATATCTGTCTCAAACAAACACTCCGTGGTCCAACCTTTTGTAGCGGTTCGTGTAATTAATGTAGCTTGCATACTGGGAGACTCGCCTATTATGCAAAACATCCGCCCGCCAATTTTAAGTTGCTTTTCTATATCGGGCTTTCGACAAGATATTCCACCTGTAAGCATTATAACATCGTACATTTCGTGAGGATATTGAAGTCCATCAGAACTATTGACGTTACAGTTTTGGATGTTTGCTCGCAAGAGGTTTTGTCGTGCCGTTTCGGCAAGAGTTTCACTGATTTCAAATGAAGTGACAGTTGAGCCAAGAGTCGATAGCAATGCCGACATGTAGCCACTACCGGTTCCTATTTCAAGTATATCTTCCGTGTTCTTGACGCCTAGTGCTTGGGCTGCACGTGCGCAAATTTTTGGGGTCATCATTTTTTGACCGCAGGAAAGTTCAATCTCAACATCCGAGAAAGCTAACTCTTCGAAAGTTGCTGGTACGAAAAACTCTCTTTGTACGCTTGCGCATACGTCTAGTACATTTGGATCTAATACTTCCCAAGTTCTGATTTGTTGCTCAACCATATTGAATCGCGCTGTTTCTTTATTCATTCACTCAGCCTTCTTTTGCACCGTTTAGTATTGAAAATTGGCTCTGCTTATTAGTCTGGAATCTTTGCAATGACGTATTATACATCCGATAGGTATGTGAAACACGAATTAATGACGATTGTTTTTCTAGCTGAGTAAAGAGTGATTCGGTGTAAATCCCTAGCTCGCAGTTACGGATTTTAAAGCCACGATTATATCGTTTATGTTTGGTTCTTTCCCACGGGACTGAATGGTCAATGCTTTCCGCCAGAACTTAGACTTTGGTTGGCCATGAAACAAGTTAATTATGTGTCGTGACATACTCCTCAACGGGATATTTTGTGTAAGTTGTTTTTGCATGTATTCAATATAAAGTTCGGCGATCCTTGACCTAGAAAGCTGCTTTGAGCTCTTCGCGAATAATTGAGAATCAAATTCCATGAGTGAATATGGATCTGCATAAGCATGTCTCCCAAGCATTACGCCGTCAATTTTAGTCAATTGAGTTTTAATCTGATCGAGATTTTTTAAGCCACCATTTAACACAAAAATCGTACTAGGGAAGTCTTCTTTGAGCCGATGGACCCAGTCGTAATTTAGTGGTGGTACTTCTCTATTTTCCTTCGGACTGAGACCTTTTAGTAATGCTTTTCTAGCGTGTATATGGAAAGTGTTAACTCCATTCTCTATTAATCGTTTTATGAAATTGTTTAGATAGTCGTAACTATAAATATCATCTATACCGAGTCGCGTCTTTATGGTGACTGCGATGTTTTTAGGTAATTTAGTGGTGAGCAAGCGGACACAGTTGTTTAAGGTCTCCGGGTTCTTCATCAGGCTTGCCCCGAATTCCCCTGATTGGACTCGGTTACTTGGACAACCGCAGTTGAGATTAATTTCAATGTATCCACAGTCAATTGCGATATAAGCGCTCTCAAGAAGTGCTTTTGGATCCGAGCCTCCCAATTGTAGGGCGATAGGGGATTGGATCGCTGAGAAATCTAGAAGTTTGTGTCGGTCACCGAAAATTATCGCATTAGGGGTGAGCATCTCAGTGTACAGGCGCATATTAGGCGCCAATAGCGAGATCAAATGGCGAAAATGACTGTCTGTTCTGCGCATCATTGGTGCCAAGCAAAAGCGCCAGGGCGTCGCGGGTGGAATAATGTTCATGATTACCGCAAGCTAGAGCATTTAATGATTTTTTCTGTAAAACTTCGCCTTAAGTAAAAGCCTCGTGGTTGGGTGATCGCGGGCTCACCTAGTTCACTTGTACTTAATGCCTTGGAGTTGCTATTTCGCCCCTTAGGCCTTATCTGTAAATATTCTCCTCGCTCACCATGTAATTCTGCAAAGCGCCCGAGGGTGATCAGGTCCATGTGCTCCTCCCAGTCGCTTCGCAGAATTCTTTCATCCTCCGCGGAAGGGCTCCACAGAAATGCTCGTCCTACGATTCGTTGAGATAGCTGTATTTTGTTGTCAGCTTGTATCGGTACCCAAAGAACCTTTTCAAGCTTTCGGAATACCCGCGAATTCTTCCATTGCTCGCCTGCATTTCGTTTCAGCGCCGCGCTACAAACGTGCGTAGATTCAGTGGGGCGGCCATCGAACACTGGAATTGTCTTCAGCTCAATCCCGAGATTTTCGAAATCGGGGAGTGGCAGGTTCTTGTTTTTCTTGTAACCGCCCAGACATAATTCAATCAGTTCTCCCACAAAGCCTTTGTTTTTTAACAAGTCGGGAGGTACAAACAAATTCACCATGTTAGCAATCTCACCTAATGTTTTGCCATATAGGGCATTCGCTTTCATTAGCAATTCCTGTTCAGTATTAGGGGCGGATGAGCTCATACTGATATGTCACTGCTTCCTAGATTGAATACCTCGTCTGGTCTTTTCGTTAAAACGTCGAAGCCAAAACTGGTGACAAGGATTGTATGCTCCCATTGAGCGGATAGGCTTTTATCTTTGGTAACTACTGTCCAATCGTCCTGTAGCAGCTTAACATCTCGTTTCCCGATGTTAAGCATAGGTTCGATAGTGAAAGTCATACCTGCTTGAAGTTCCAACCCAGTATTTGGCGTTCCGTAGTGCAGTACTTGTGGCTCTTCGTGAAATTGCCTTCCGATACCATGTCCGCAGTAGTCTCTCACAATCGAATAGTTATTGTTTTCCGCGTGCCTTGATATCGCGTATCCAATATCACCTAGTCGCGTACCAGGTTTTACCATGTTAATACCTATACACAGACACTCGTATGCTGTTTTGGACAATCGCTCGGCTTTTACTGAGGGTTTACCGACGTAGAACATTTTGGACGTATCTCCATGATATTCATCTTTGATAACAGTAATGTCTATATTGATGATGTCTCCTTGCTTCAATACTTTCGCTGACGGAATACCGTGACAAACAACATGATTTACTGAGGTACAGATAGATTTGGGGAAACCTCGATAATTAAGGGGTGCTGGAATAGCATGCTGGCACTCGACTATGTATGAATGACAAATATTGTCTAACTCCTCAGTCGTTATACCCGGTACGACATGAGGTTCGATCATGTCTAGAACTTGAGCAGCTAACTTCCCTGCTGTTCTCATTTTTTCGATTTCTTCTGCTGACTTTATCATTGTATTTTGAATTCCTTGCGCTCACATCTTGTTGCAGTAGCATGTTCTATGGTATAAAGCGGCAGCCAAAGTGGCAATAAAGTAATAAAAAAATACTCACGTACGTCTGAACCGAGACTTGGGTGTTTGCCAACTCACTGCAGTTGCAAATTAGTTCTCGGGGCGTACGGAGGCAGAACCCTAAAAGGATAAAATAATTATGGCTAATGTCAGTATGCGTACTATGCTGGAGTCGGGGGTTCATTTCGGACATCAAACCCGTTTTTGGCATCCAAAAATGGAACCTTATATTTTTGGTGAAAGAAATAAAATCCACATAATTAATTTGGATAAGACTGTACCGCTGTTTAATGAGGCGGTAAAGTTTGTTGAGCGGCTGGCTGCACGCCCAGGCAGGAAAATTCTGTTTGTTGGGACGAAGCGGTCGGCGCAAGAAACGATCGCACGTGAGGCAGTCCGTTGCAATATGCCTTACGTGAGTCGAAGGTGGTTGGGAGGTATGCTGACTAATTTTAAGACTGTCAAACAATCCGTCAGACGTCTCAAAGATTTAGAGGATCAGATAGCATCCGGCGCATTAGAACTTCTATCGAAAAAAGAAGGGCTTACGTTGAAGCGTGAAGCCGCGAAACTAGACCTAAGTATAGGTGGGATTAAGGACATGGATTCCTTACCTGATGCGATTTTTATAGTCGACGTAGGGCATGAGCGGATTGCAGTGGCTGAAGCTAATAAGTTAGGAATTCCCATAGTAGGAATAGTGGATACAAATAATTCGCCAGATGGTGTGGATTACATTATTCCCGGGAATGATGATGCTATAAGGTCGGTTGGATTATATACCAAGGCAATCGCAGATGCCGTGCTATCTGGGAGTCCCGAAGTTGTCGATGTCGTCGAAGCAAGTGACGATGAGTTTATTGAGGTCGCTGTCGCTAGTCCAGAGGTTGATAATACTAGTGCCGAGGTTGATAGTACTAGTGTCGAGGCCGACGCAATTGTTACTGAAGCGGCACAAGTTTCGGAACCTCAGCTCAGCTCTGGGGAGGCTGAGGGAAGTACCCGAGAGGCTGCAGCTTCTACATCTACTGAAGATGAGGCAAAAGATACTGATTCGTAGGGATTTTTCAATTTTTGTATGGGATAGGGTTTTTCAGATATGACAGTTACCGCTAGCATGGTTAAAGAATTGCGCACTAGATCAGGCGCTGGGATGATGGAGTGTAAAAAGGCACTTGTTGAAACAGCGGGTGATATAGAAGCCGCTATTTCGCATCTAAGGAAGTCAGGCGCAGCCAAAGCGGCGAAAAAAGCTGGAAGAATTGCTGCCGAAGGTAAAATTTTGATTTTGTCGGATACCGATAAGTCTTTTCTACTCGAAGTTAATAGCGAAACTGATTTCGTAGCAAAAGATTCAAATTTCCTATCATTTTGTGAAGACGTTGGGTCGGCCTTATTAATCGGATCTTCTGGTAATGTTGATGAATTACTCGCTTCGAGAACCTCTTCGGGAGAAACCTTGGAAGACAAAAGACTGGAACTAATTTCTACCGTCGGCGAAAATATAAGTGTAAGACGATTTGAGTCTATTGAGAAGTCGTCAGGGCTGATTGAGAGCTACGCTCATGGTGATCGGATTGGGGTACTGGTAGAGCTTGAGGGAGGGGGTGCTGAATTAGCAAGAAGTATTGCGATGCATATTGCAGCGAGTAACCCTCTTTGTATCTTGGAATCTGATCTGGACAGCGCTTTCCTCGACAAAGAGAAAACTATATATTTGGCCCAAGCTAAAGAAACCGGCAAGCCTGATAATATTGTCGAAAAGATGGTTGAAGGACGCATGAGGAAGTTCAAAAGCGAAGTTACCTTGACTGGTCAGCCATACGTTAAAGACCCCGAGCAAACTGTGGGGGAATTACTCCATGCTAACGAGGCTCGGGTGATCTCTTTTAAACGATTTGAGTTAGGTGAAGGTGTTGAAAAGAAGCAGGAGAACTTTGCGGAAGAGGTGCAGGCGCAAGCCCAATCTGCGATAAAAAGTTAACCATAACTGAGAAACTGGTATGGACAAGAAGGCCCGAGGTCTCAAGTATAAGCGAGTATTGCTCAAGTTGAGTGGAGAAGCTTTGCTAGGACAAGAGTCTTACGGTGTTGATCCGAAAGTTATAGCACGCGTTAGTGGCGAAATAGCCGCCTTATCTGAAATTGGTGTGGAAATCGCCATAGTTGTGGGCGGTGGCAATATATTCCGTGGCGCTGGACTTGCTGCCGGGGGTATCGACAGAGTTACTGCCGATCAAATGGGAATGCTGGCCACTGTTATCAATGCTTTAGCCATACAGGATTCATTGGAACGAGCCGGGCTATCAGCACGGGTTATGTCCGCGATCAAAATAAATGAGGTTTGCGAAGACTATATTCGTCGCAGGGCAGTCCGTCATCTTGAAAAAGGGAGAGTGATCGTACTGGCCGCGGGAACGGGTAATCCATTTTTCACTACGGATTCTGCCGCGAGTCTCAGAGCAATTGAGATTGATGCGGATTTGCTTATCAAAGCAACCAAAGTTGATGGTATATATACTTCTGACCCGAAGATTGATCCTGGCGCCACTAAATACAGCGTATTGGATTATGATGAGATACTTGAGCGTAAACTAAATGTTATGGACGCCACTGCTATCGTGTTATGTAGGGAAAATGGTATGCCACTGAGGGTGGTTGATATGACAGTCAAAGGAACTTTGGTATCTGCATCACTTGGTGAAGAAGTTGGGACACTTGTAACTAACGAGGACCGTAATGATTAAGAAAGTAACAGATGATGCGGATAGACGTATGAAAAAAAGTATCGAGTCATTCCAAAGCGACTTGTCTCGAGTTCGAACTGGGAGAGCGCATCCCTCGCTACTCGAGCATATTACAGTTGAATACTATGGTACTGAGACGCCCATAGGCCAAGCGGCCAGCGTCAGCGTTGAGGATGCGCGTACTCTGACGGTCACCGCCTGGGACGCTGCATTAGTTCCTCTCATAGAAAAAGCTATACTCGAGTCTGACTTAGGTCTAAATCCTTCTACTGCAGGAACTGTCATCCGAGTACCAATTCCCGCGTTAACCGAAGAACGGAGAAAGAGTTTGGTTAAATTGATAAAGGCCGAGGCTGAGCAAGCCAAGGTTGCTGTGCGTAACATCCGCAGGGATAGTATTAGCAAGCTCAAGGAGTTGAAAAAGGTGAAAGATATTTCCGAAGACGAGGAGCGGGGTGCGGATGTAATAGTCCAAAAGTTAACTGATAGTCATGTAAAGAACATCGACGACATAGTTACAAGTAAAGAACAAGAAATCCTTGCGATTTAAAACGTTTAGTAAACCATCCATATGGTGGGGTCGGTCATGTCTGCACTAGGCCCAAGTCATCGACTTCCGCGCCATATAGCGATAATCATGGATGGCAACGGACGCTGGGCTAAATTACGAAATCTTAGTCGCGACAAAGGTCATGTGCGGGGTGTTGAGGCGACTCGTGTCGCTATAGAGCACTGCGTCCGACTTGGTATTGAAAATTTAACACTGTTTGCTTTTAGTACTGAGAACTGGAATCGATCAGGTCAAGAAGTGGATCATCTCTTAGCGCTATTAGCCGAAGCTTTAGAAAATGAGTCTTCGTTGCTTTTGAAAAACAATGTAAAGGTCAAGATTGTGGGGAATCGTGAGGATTTTTCAGGAGAATTACAAAAAGCTATTGCGAAACTTGAAATTGCAACACAAGAGAACCAAGGGCTTAGACTTTTTATTGCGGCTGGCTATGGAGGTAGATGGGATATCACCAACGCGGTGCGGACGGTGGCGAAGAAAGTTAGCGCTGGTACTTTAGGTATTTCTGATATTACAGAGGACAGTTTTTCTGAGTTTTTGAGTTTAGGTGGCGTTACTGATCCCGATTTACTTATTCGTACAGGAGGCGAGCAAAGAATAAGTAATTACCTTTTATGGCAACTTGCGTATAGTGAACTCTACTTTACTAATTGTTTGTGGCCGGATTTCAGCGAAAGTGAATTAGAAGCTGCGATAAAAAGTTATTCGGGAAGACAAAGAAGGTTTGGCTTGATTGGCGAATAGTTGGCGACCCGCTGATGACGCTTTAATAAATGTTACTGATCGAGATGTCGGGAGAGGGGATGTTTAAGGCGAGAATTCTGACGAGCATTGGTCTAATATCTGTTGTTTTTGGCCTGACTTACTTAGCTTCTAACTTGGTCGTTGTGGCTGTGTTTACGGGAGTGTTGTTTTTGTCTGGTTTGGAATGGGCAGCCATGGCCGGATTGCAACTTTTTCGGACACGCTTGGCTTTTGCTGTTTTGTTGTGCTTTTTATCTTGTTTTGGAATTTACGGATTATCTTCCGAGTTTGGTTCGGCTATCCAATATTGGCTAGGCGTTTATTGCGTGCTGTTCTGGGGAAGTATTTCAGTTTGGATTTGCTCCTACCAAAAAAAGGGCGCTCCTGCTTTGAAGAATCAGCTACTATTGTGCAGCCTGGGAGTGCTTGTTCTTCTGCCGTTCTTCCTGTCCATTGTTTTAATTTGGCGCTCGGGGCCTATAGATTTTTTAACTTTAATATTAGTGGTCAGTGCTGTCGATGTATTTGCGTTTTGGGGGGGTAGAAAGTGGGGTAAATCACAGTTTGTTTCTCTAATTAGCCCCGGCAAAACGTGGGCCGGTGTTCAATTCGGTTTTTTGGGAGCGTTTGTAGTAGGCAACTTACTTTATTTTTCTTTTGAAGAATTTCTGTCACTTAAATTTTTTCTTTACTGGAATCTGACACTCATTTGCACTATCTTCGCTGCGATCTTGGGGGACTTGTTGGAAAGTCTGGTGAAACGATTCGGAAATATTAAAAATAGCGGTGTCATACTTCCTGGACATGGGGGGGTACTTGATCGAATAGACAGTCTCTGTGCTGCAGCCCCAGTTTTTTTGTTTTTTAATTATATTTTTCTTGGGTCCTAAAAATATGCCAAATTTAACTATTCTAGGGTCAACAGGAACAATCGGTGTTAATACATTAGACGTCGTTAGTAGGCTGGGGTCGCAATTCCAGATATGTGCGTTGACCGCTAACAGTAATGTCAAAACTTTAGCAGAACAATGCCGCGTTTGGAAACCTAGTTACGCTGTTCTTACCAGTGAGGCTGCGGCGGACGAACTAAGGAAATTGATTAAAGACGATTCCCCTGATACTGAGGTTCTTTTTGGTGTTGAAGGATTATCTTGGGTTTCTCGGCACGATAAGGTCGATTACGTTATGGCTGGGATCGTGGGGGCTGCCGGATTAATACCCAATTTGTCTGCCGCAAAAGCAGGCAAGAGATTGTTGCTGGCGAATAAGGAATCATTAGTTATGTCTGGCAAGCTGCTCATGGATGCCGTATCTGTCTCAGATGGAGAGCTTTTACCCATTGATAGCGAGCATAATGCGATTTTTCAATGTTTGCCCAAAGGACCAAATGGTAAAGTAAACTGTCAAGGTGTCGACAGCATTCTTTTGACAGCATCCGGAGGCCCCTTTAGACAGACTCGTGCTCGCGATTTGGAATTGGTAACGCCGGAACAAGCATGCGCTCACCCAAATTGGGTTATGGGTAAGAAAATTTCTGTTGATTCAGCCACCATGATGAATAAAGGGCTAGAAATCGTTGAAGCATGTTGGCTTTTTAGTACTAGTCCTGAGACTATCAAGGTAGTAGTCCATCCACAAAGTATCATCCATTCGATGGTGCAATTCGTAGATGGGTCTGTGGTCGCTCAATTAGGGCAGCCTGATATGCGTACGCCTATCGCTTATTCGTTAGCGTGGCCTGAGCGCTGTGAGTCAGGAGTTGAAAATCTTGATATGTTCTCCATAGGCCAGTTAGATTTTGAGAGACCTGATTACGAGAGGTTTCCATGTCTCCGTTTAGCTGGGGAGTCCTTTAGTGTGGGTGGTACTGCGCCAACAATTCTGAACGCGGCGAATGAGGTCGCTGTTGAGGGCTTCCTTGATAGGAAGCTACGGTTCACGCAAATTCCCCAATTAGTTGAATACGCTTTAGAAAAGATTCCAAGTAGTGACGTGCGCGATTTGGACGATATTTTAGAAGCTGATGAAGAAGCTAGAGACTTAGTACATGCTCGGTTGAAGGTTGTCAGTTTCTGATGACTTCAATTCTTTTTTTTATTGTCGCGATTAGCCTACTAGTTGGCGTCCATGAATGGGGACATTTTATCGTCGCGAAGCGAGTCGGGGTTAAAGTACTTCGCTTCTCTATTGGCTTTGGTCCAAAACTCTTTTCTCGATCCTCTTCTGAGACAGAATTCTGTGTTTGTCTCATTCCTCTTGGTGGCTATGTACGGATGTTAGATGAAAAGACCGATGAGGTCAGTAAAAATGAAGTAGAACGCGCATTTAATCAACAGTCGCTCGGTGCGCGGACCGCAGTTGTTCTAGCCGGACCTACAATGAATTTTATTTTTGCGATAATCGCCTATTTTTTTATGATGTTAATTGGATTTGACACTCCTAAAGCCGTCGTTGGGGATGTGGGGGCTGGCTCCATGGCAGATATCGCGGGCTTGAAGAAGGGTCACGAAATAACCGCGGTGAATGGTGTTAGTGCAATTACGTGGGAAGATGTGATGAGGAGGACTCTAAATTCCGCGATGACACAAGAGTCTGTTATTTGGCAGGTTCGATCTAATTATGATGTCACAAAGTTAATTACGCTTCATATACCCCTGACACTCATAGACCAAATTGCTGGTAGTGACTTTTTGTCTGTTCTTGGAATTGACCCGTTTATAAATTCCCTAGAACCGCTAATACATAAAGTTTTTGTCGACGGCGCAGCAGCCCGATCGGGTCTACAGTCTGGCGACTTGGTGATGTTCGTCGATGGTGAGTCTGTCAACTCTTGGGAACAATGGGTTAGGCTGATTCAGTCGAGCTACGATAGAACATTAGAGGTTGATGTGTTGCGCGCAGGCGCCATAAAACGCGTGTTACTAGCCCCTGACAAGGTTGGCCGAGATGGTTTAGTCATAGGTAGAATAGGGGCAACGACTCTTATCCCAGATGGCTTTGAGCGCGTTCCCAGTGTGCTAGTGCGCCCGGGAGTCTTTCATTCTGCGGCAGCAGCATTGGATAAAACATGGTCGATGTCGGTTTTGACGTTGAAATTCATTAAAAAAATGATCACAGGCGGACTTTCTACAAAGAACTTAAGCGGACCTATATCTATAGCAAAATATGCTGGGCAATCGGCGGATTTAGGGATTTCTCGATACTTAGAATTTTTAGCATTGATTAGTGTCAGCCTTGGAGTTTTAAATCTTTTGCCAATACCAATGCTAGATGGAGGACACTTGCTTAACTACCTGCTAGAATTTGTAACAGGAAGACCAGTTCCGGAGGCTTTGGAAGCTATAGGGCTTCGAGTTGGTTTTGTTATACTAATGGGATTAATGGGAACAGCCCTCTATAACGACCTGGCTGGTTTAATATAGAAAATGGTTAGATTAGTAACTCGTAATAAATAAGAATAACAATATGAAAAGAGTTTTTTGCCACATAACGCTGCTATTAATGCTCAGTTGCGTGTCCTTCGTGACATTAGCTGTAGAATCTTTTGTCGTAGATGACATCAGAGTTGAAGGATTGGAGCGGATCACGCCTGGTGCAATATTTAATTACCTGCCGATAGGCGTGGGGGATGAATTAGACGAGATAAAAACTAGAGACTCTATTAGGACACTTTTTAAAACGGGATTATTTAGAGACGTAAAGCTCTCTAGGGATGGCGATGTTCTCGTGGTCACAGTTGTTGAGCGAGAAACAATTTCAGAAATTACTTTCGAAGGTAACCAAGCTATCAAGACCGAGGATCTGTTGGCCGGCCTTAAAGACGTAGGTTTCGCCGAAGGGGAAGTGTTTAACGACGCAAAACTTGACAAGGTTGTCCAAGAGTTGAAGAGGCAGTACTTTGCAAATGGGAAGTATGGGGTAAAGTTAGACCACGAGGTCATTCCAGCGGGAGATAAGGCAGTTGTAGTTGCTTTCAATGTTGCGGAAGGTAAGGCTGCGAAAATTCGGCAAATAAATCTAGTTGGTAATAAATCCTTTGCTACTGAACAAATCTTAAAATTATTTGAGTTAAACACCACTAATTTACTAAGCTGGTTCAGGAAGGATGATCAGTATTCAAAAACCAAGCTTTCTGGCGACTTGGAAACGCTTCGGTCACTCTATTTAGATACTGGGTTTATTAATTTTTCTATCGACTCCACACAAGTGTCAATAACTCCGGATAAAGCGGATGTTTATATTACGATCAATGTAGATGAAGGTGAGCGATTTCTAGTTGGGGATGTCAAGCTTTCCGGTGAGTTGATCGTTGAGCCTAGTCAACTATTTCGATGGGTATTTACTCGCAAGGGCATGGTTTTCTCTAGGAAAGCGCTCCAAAGCTCTAGTAAAAACATTACAGATCGACTGGGGGATGAAGGATACGCATTTGCTAATGTTAATGCTATACCTGAGATTGATGATGAGACTGGCACTGTAAGTATTACATATTTTGTAGATCCCGGTCAGAGAGCATACGTCAGGAGAGTCAACTTTTTTGGGAATGCAAAAACACGTGATGAGGTCCTTAGAAGAGAAATGCGCCAACTTGAAGGTGGGTGGATCTCGACAAAGGCAGTAGAGCGTTCAAAAACACGTCTACGCAGGCTTGGGTATTTTGAAGATGTAAATGTTGAAACGCCCTCGGTTCCCGGGACACCGGATCAAGTAGATGTCAATTTTACGGTCAAAGAGCGTCCGTCAGGAAACCTAATGCTCGGTTTTGGGTTTTCGCAGTCAGCGGGTTTTATTCTTAATACTAGCGTAAATCAGAATAACTTCTTGGGTAGCGGGAAAGCAGTGAATTTTGCGTTCAATAATAGTGAAATTAACAAGACGTTCCGCCTAGGATATATGAATCCGTTCTGGAGTGTTGACGGGGTTGCTCGTGGGTTCGATCTCATGTACAGCAAAACAGATGCCGGAAACTCGTCGATGGCACGTTATGAAACTGAGTCCATCTCAGCTGGAATGAGCTTTATTATTCCAATAACGGAATATCATGTTGTAAGTGCGGGCGCCGCGTACGAGTCGACTGAAATAAATACTTCTCCTCAATATTTAGACCCGATTATTCAACGATTTTTAATCTTGGAGGGTAGAAAATACGACAGCTTTAAGTTGAATACTTCGTTTGCTTACGACACTAGAAATGCTGGCATATTTCCAGACAGAGGGGTGTTGCAACGTATACAGGCGACAGTGGCGGTGCCAGGAGGCGATCTTCAGTACTACAAATTAAGTTACGATGCTCGTCTGTATACGCCTTTAATTAATGATTACACTCTAGTCCTAAAAACACAGCTGGGATACGGCGAAGCATACGGAAGCACTTATGAGCTGCCATTTTTTGAGAACTTTTATGCTGGAGGTCCAAGGACCGTGCGCGGGTATGACGAATACAGTCTAGGTCCCCAAGACATATACGGCAGAGCATTAGGTGGGAACATTAATATTATCGGTAATGCGGAAGTTATAATACCTGTGCCTTTTCTAGAAGACTTTAAATCTGTGCGATTTTCTGGATTTTATGATATCGGAAATGTTTGGGCGGACTATCAAGATTTTGATTTAGGTGATTTACGCATGTCGACTGGTTTATCCGCGACGTGGATGTCGCCTTTTGGGCTATTATCGATAAGTTATGCCTTGCCGATACGCGATCAAAAATACGATGAAGTACAAAAATTTCAATTTAATTTTGGCGCTCAATTTTAGTGCGTCACTCGTCGAGACATTCTACTTTTGTGCTTAGTTGTGACACAATTAAGTTAGATATGTAGACTAAAGTATAATTATTTGTAACAACTAGTTTGATTTGCCTTTTGGAGTTTTAAGTGAATATAAAATTACTAATATCAGTTTTAATAGTATTTGGTCTCAGTTCAATAGCGCCCGCTATAATGTCTGCAGAATTTAAAATAGGTGTAGTTAATCCAACAAAAATACTAGAGGCGTCCCCGCAAACGGATGCTGCTAGACAACTGTTAGAAAAGGAATTTGCAACTCGTGATCGGGATCTAGTCGCAGCACAGCAGGCCCTTAAAGAGCTTGAAGATCGGTTGGCTAAGGATGGGGCTATAATGAGTGAGAAAGAAAGCGACAGGATACGACGAGACATTGCTACTCAGCAGCGCGAATTGAAAAGGGACATGACCACCTTTCAAGAAGACGTTAATTTTCGGCGCAATGAAGAAATGGGTAAAGTGCAAAAGCTGATAGGAGAGGCAGTCATCGCGGTGGCGGAAGAAGGGGGGTATGATATCGTTCTTGCCAACGTTCCTTATGTGAGTCCTAAAGCTGATATATCAGACTCAGTAATCGAAAAATTAAAGAAATAGAAGTTTTTAATAATTGAGAATATCGGCCTGAGGTAGTCTCTAATGGGCGCCGAATCCTCCTGGCTAGGCTGTATTAAAAAGTATTTAACATGTAATTAAAGATTCCTAGTTCTCTATATTAAAAGCATTAGGATAAATAGGTCCGCAAATGGAAGATTTAGACATATCGACGATTCTAGACACCCTGCCTCATAGATATCCGTTTCTGTTAATTGACCGCGTCATTGAATATACGGCTTTTGAATCGATCACGGCTATAAAAAATGTATCCATCAACGAACCGTTTTTTCAGGGACACTTTCCGGGCCACCCTATAATGCCTGGTGTGTTGATTTTAGAATCTATGGCCCAAGCTACTGGAATGCTGGCGTTTTATTCTAATAAAGCTAGGAGTGAATCTGGGCACGTATATTATCTAGTTGGCATCGACAAAGCACGATTTAAAAAGCCGGTAACTGCAGGAGATCAGTTAGTATTAAAAGCGACCCTAACTCGAGAGTTGAGAGGCATCTATCGATTTGAAGCCAGTGCCACAGTAAATAATGTAGTTGTTGCCACTGCCGAGTTTATGACTACCGAACGAGCGATAAGCAATTGATCGATCCCTTGGCACGAGTA
>CALJHG010000074.1 GCA_938075585.1 uncultured Gammaproteobacteria bacterium
CACTCCAACGATTGAGAAAGGTGTTAAACCCATCGAAAATAAAATTTTCACGTCCTTCTTTTTTTCATCAACCGAGACCATCAGGATAGACACTACATTAAATAGTGCAATTACAGCTGCCACCGCAAGCAAAACAAACATTAAGAATTTTTCGGTCCTCAACGCCTGGAATAGACCTCCATGTAACTCGGTCCAGTCCCTCACTGGATAGTTGATAGAGCCTCTAATTTTTTTCGCAAAGTCTGAAGCCTTCGCCGGGTCGAGCAGCCTGATATCTAACCTGTCAAACATATCATCTAGCCTAAAGAAGCGGGCCGCGTCAGCCTCTGCAATAAACGCAAGACGACTATCACTCGAGCCCATTCCTACTTCAAAGATACCCGCAACTTTAAAACGTTTTGTTCGCGGCGAAAGTCCCAGACTAGTGACTCTTGGATCAGGTGATATTACTGTGACTAGATCTGCTATTCCAACTCCTAGTTGGGCAGCCAACTCGGAACCGATAACAATAGAAAAAGGTTGAGACGCAGAAGTAAGAGTATTTCCCTCTTTCAAAAACATTGACAGGTCTCGCCGCACAGATTGCATCTGTACACTATAGCTTCGAATTTCCGTAGCGAGCAATGCGCGTCCTGCCTGTAGCAAAACGTCGCGCGAGATAGCAGGCCACACTTCGGTCTCTGCTTGAGTGCTTTTAATTAAATCAATCAATTTTGCGCGGTCCAATTTAGGCGCGCCAACTATTTCTATTTCTATGTGGCCATCTAGACCCAAAACGCGTTGTCGAATTTCAGATTCAAAACCGTTCATGATTGAAATGATGGTGAGTAAAACCGCCAAACCCAGTGCCATGCCTAAGATCGAAGCGTACGACACAAGCTTGCTAAAGTAGTTGCCACGCGCGGAGTGAACGTATCTGACGCCTATCATAATAGAGGAGTTTAGGATCATTTTTCAAAGTATAACGGAATGTTGCTAGAATTATAGGCTAACAACTAAAAAATGATCTTCTAATGAATCTGATAGCAATTGAAACATCTACTAACTACTGCTCGGCAGCCCTAATTACGGCAACTCGGGAGTTAGAAGTAAAAGCATCTAGTACTCGAAGTCAGGCGAGCTTGCTGACACAAATGTCGGATGAAATTCTATGTGAAGCTGGCCTATCTAAACATGAAATTGATTGCGTAGCCTTCGGCAGCGGACCAGGTTCGTTTAACGGAGTGCGCGCCGCGGCGTCATTCGCGCACGCTGTTTCAGTCGCGAACAAAGTCCCAATAATTGCCGTGTCGACTTTGAGGGCCCTCGCTTTTGCTAGCATAACACCCAAAACGAAGCATGTCTTAAGTGTTATCGACGCACGTCAAAACGAAGTATATTTCGCGGCATATTCGGTGGAGTCGAGCAATATTTCTAATATTTTGGAAACAGAACATAACCTAGCTAAACCAGAGGAGATCTTTGTTCCTAAAGGTACGGATTGGGTGTTAGCAATCTGTAATGGAGATAACTTCGAACCAAAGTTGCCTCCGCAGATAAGAAATATGGCTCGCTCGACGGTGACAGAACCTACCGCTTTATCTATAGGTAAATTAGCCAGAATAGCCCACAACAGAAATAGACATCAAACGCTGAGCAACGCAATGCCTGTCTATTTGAGGCATCCTGTAAAAACTGAACAGGTTAATTAGAGATACTTTAAATCGGAACTCTGATTACGTCTGTCACAAACCGACCATTGGCTAAAAAGTCAATCACCCTAAAACCTGGCGCTAACGAATCAGCAGAGTATTCGCTCGTTAAAGGTTTAAATTGCAAGCAGGTAGATGGTGACGTTAGTACTCTAACGTTTTTACTGACAATATCGAGCTCTTGATGAATGTGCCCACACACAATCAGCTTGACGTTAGGTACGTGTTCTAAAGTACTCCAAAATTCCGTCGAATTTATCAACCCCATACCGTCAAGCCATATACTCCCCACCTTAACCGGAGGATGGTGCATAAAGATAGCGTGAAATACTTCCCGATTTTCATAAAAACTAGAGTCCAATACGGAAAGATCTTGGCTTAGAAGCCTTCCGGAATGAGAACCAGCATGCGCCGTATTTAAAAAATGAAAACACCAAGAGTCATTAACTAAGCTGCCATATTTTAAAAAGCACGTAGACCCAAACTCAGAGGCTAATGCATCTTGCTTGTCGTGATTACCTGGTATAAGGACTTTGGGTGCATCAATTTTTGCTAGTCGTTTATGCAACCAAGCATAGGATTGGGTTGAGCCGTCCATACTCAAATCGCCAGTAGCCACAACAAGGTCAGGTTTTTTAAACGTCTGGATCTTCTGTAACACTTTCTCAAAAGAGTTTTTTGTATTAATTCCGTCAAAATTTGAAACTGTGTCGCCATATATATGGCTATCTGTTATTTGTATGATGCGCATGATGTAGATGTTATCTGATCAACTGCGGCGAGACGATATTTAATTGATTAATGGTCTGCTGCACTCAATTAGTTGTTTTATATAGCGAATCTCAAAGTTATCCACAGTTTATCATCATAATACTCAAAAGTAGCTGACATGAAACGAACATAATATACACATCATGTAGTGGTCATAGATCTGCTTGACCACAAGTTATTGTGGTGATATACATTTATTTATAGTATGTTCATAAGAAATTGGATTAAATAGTTTTAGTTCGCCATAGGACTAAAACTTGCAGGAGAAAACATGAAGTTAGAGAGCGCCGCCGATAATAGTCGGGTAACAAATGAGTCCGCTAAATCACAAGAGATCACCGATGATATTAATTTTGAAGTTGCGGCGACCGCTCCAGGAGAATTCAGAGTTATACGAAGAAACGGAAAGGTCACCGTCTTTGATGGCACTAAAATTAAAGTAGCGTTAACTAAAGCTTTCCTCGCCGTTGAAGGTAATCAGGCAGCAGCGTCAACTAGGGTGCACGAATTAGTAGAAGAGATCGGTGATAAAATTGTCGCCGCAGTTACTCGGCACACTCCTGCCGGAGGTGCAATGCACATAGAAGACATACAGGATCAGGTAGAGCTTGCCCTGATGCGAACAGGCGAACGGAAAGTTGCTCGAGCGTATGTCCTTTATAGAGAAGAAAGAGCCCGAGAAAGATCTCTAGTCCAACAACATGCCCCGATACCTAAAGGAAAACCCTCCTCTTTAAAGGTCACTTGTAGCGACGGAACTAGCAAGCCGCTAGATGAAGCAAGACTGAGGCGGATCCTCGAAGAAGCATGCGGAGGCATAGAAGGAACCGACTTTACGACCTTACTCGAGGAAACCAAAAGATCACTTTTTGATGGCGTCGCAGAGGAAGATGTTGATAAAGCAGCGACAATGAGTGCGAGAACTTTTGTCGAAAGAGAGCCTAATTATACTTACGTGGCAGCCAGATTATTACTTGACTCGCTTAGAAAAGAAGCCTTAAGTTTCGTGGCAGGCCGAAAGGAAGAAGCGACTCAGGCTGAAATGGCAGAGAAATACCCCGAGTATTTTCAAAACTATATAAAAAAAGCTATCGATTTAGAACTCCTGGATCCGCGCTTGGCTAATTATGATTTGAGTAAATTAGGTGCGGCAATAAAACCAGAGCGTGATTTTAACTTTAATTATTTAGGTATACAGACGCTCTACGATCGATATTTTATTCAAAGTAATGATATTAGGTTTGAGCTACCGCAAGTGTTCTTCATGAGAGTGAGCATGGGCTTAGCAATTAACGAGATAGATCCTGAAGAATGGTCAATAAAATTTTATAACCTACTATCTTCGTTTGATTTCATGAGCTCTACACCAACGCTCTTTAATTCTGGAACACTACGTCCACAATTATCATCGTGCTATCTAACCTCAGTTCCCGATGATCTCGATGGGATATTTGGGGCGATTAAGGATGATGCGCTTCTATCAAAATTTGCGGGAGGTCTAGGAAACGATTGGACTCCTGTAAGGGGCATGGGTGCTCACATAAAAGGGACAAACGGCAAGTCGCAAGGAGTTGTCCCCTTCTTGAAGGTTGCTAACGACACTGCAGTGGCAGTTAATCAAGGCGGCAAAAGAAAAGGCGCCATGTGTGCCTACTTGGAATCCTGGCATGTGGATGTAGAGGAATTCACTGAACTGCGGAAAAATACCGGCGATGATCGCAGGCGAACGCATGATATGAATACGGCTAATTGGATACCCGATCTATTCATGAAGCGGGTCTGTGAAGATAAAGATTGGACGTTATTTTCGCCTGATGAAACGCCTGAATTGCATGATAGCTTCGGTAAAGATTTTGATGATATATATAGCGCATACGAAGAAAAAGCGGATAAAGGCGAAATTAAAAATTTCAAACGTCTAAAAGCTGTTGACCTATGGCGAAAAATGCTTGCAATGGTCTACGAAACAGGGCACCCGTGGTTCACATTCAAGGATGCGTGCAATCTACGCTCCCCCCAGCAACACACAGGGGTCGTGCATAGCTCTAATTTATGTACCGAAATAACCTTGAACACAGCGCCAGAAAAAGAAATCGCTGTATGTAACCTTGGTTCAGTCAATCTAGCCCAGCACGTTTCTGAAAACGGTCTAAACACTGAAAAACTGAAAACCACTATAAATATAGCAATGCGAATGTTGGATAACGTAATTGATTATAACTATTACAGTGTACCGACAGCGCGGGCTTCAAACATGAGACACCGACCAGTTGGGCTGGGTATCATGGGATTTCAAGATGCCCTATACGCACAAAAGATTCCGTATAGTTCAGACAATGCCATTAGCTTCGCTGACGAATCTATGGAAGCCGTGAGCTACTATGCGATCGAAGCCTCCACGAACCTGGCGGAAGAAAGGGGGACATACCAAAGTTTTGAAGGGTCGTTATGGAGCAAAGGAATCTTACCAATCGACTCAATAGAACTTTTAGCAAAAGGTAGAGGCGGTTACCTAGAAATGGATAGAGGCCAACGATTAGATTGGGACTCACTTCGAGAGAGAACAAAATCCGTGGGTATGCGAAACTCAAACTGTATGGCTATAGCCCCAACAGCGACTATTTCTAATATTTGTGGCGTGAGTCAGTCAATCGAACCGACATATCAAAACCTGTTTGTAAAATCTAACCTATCTGGTGATTTTACAGTGGTAAATATGTATTTGGTTGATGACTTGAAACGGACTAACTTGTGGGACGAGGTCATGGTAAATGACTTGAAATACTATGACGGGAGCATAGCAAAGATAGATAGAATTCCCTCTGAATTAAAAGAGTTATACGCAACAGCGTTCGAAATTGACTGTAGATGGCTCATAGAAGCAGGATCGCGGCGACAAAAGTGGTTAGATCAAGCGCAATCGCTAAATCTTTACATGTCCGAACCTAGCGGTCCCAAAATGGATAACATCTATAAACTAGCCTGGGTAAGAGGCTTGAAAACAACCTATTACCTAAGAACTATAGGTGCGACTCACGTAGAGAAGAGTACTTTAGCAGATGGGAAATTAAACGCGGTAGAGCGCGCTGACGAAGTGAAAACGGAGGCGCCAGCTGCATGTTCAATATTAGACCCTGAGTGTGAAGCCTGCCAGTAAATAAAACATCGATTAGCACGTAAGATAAAACGAAAGGAGATAATGATGCTAAATTGGGATGACCCCATAGCGCAGTTCAAACCAACAGGACAGCCTAATCCTGCAAAGACTATAGCAGATGAGCAGGTTTTAAATATAGATCAAGGGCCTGAAAACTCTTCCGCACTAAGCGAAGAACAAGTTATCTCGGTGCCCGTTACTGCTGAGCAAACCTCAACCATCAAGCCTGACCATGTCCAAGAGCAGGGTGTTACAGGGTTAGAAGAGGTCGAATTCGGAGCAGGTAGATTAGCCGTCGATGATAAAGCGATGATCAATTGTAGATCTGATGTTAACCAGCTGGTCCCATTTAAATATAAATGGGCTTGGCAAAAATACCTAGACGGGTGCGCAAACCATTGGATGCCCCAAGAAATCAATATGACCGCTGATATCGCTCTTTGGAAAGATCCTAATGGTCTTACGGAAGACGAAAGGACACTCGTCAAACGAAATTTGGGTTTCTTTTCGACCGCTGATTCATTGGTCGCTAACAACTTGGTACTCGCAGTCTATCGCCACATCACAAACCCAGAGTGTCGACAATACCTGCTTAGACAAGCGTTCGAAGAAGCACTCCATACGCATGCTTATCAGTACTGTATCGAGAGTTTAGGCTTAGATGAAGCGGAAGTTTTTAATATGTACAGGGAAGTTGAGTCTATCCATGCCAAGGCGGCATGGGCTACTCAGTTTACTGATAGCCTAGGCGATAGAAATTTTAGTACTGGAACACACGAGGATGATCAACGACTGCTGAGAGATCTGATAGCATTTTATGTGGTGTTCGAAGGCATATTCTTCTATGTAGGGTTTGTGCAAATTCTTTCCATGGGCAGACGAAATAAAATGACAGGAGTTGCCGAACAATTCCAATATATTTTACGTGATGAGTCTATGCATATGAATTTTGGAATTGATGTCATCAATCAAATCAAGGTAGAAAACCCTGGTCTCTGGACCGAAGAATTCCAACAACAAATCATTCAATTGATCCGAGAAGCTGTTGAGTTAGAGATTGCTTATGCGCACGACACTATGCCAAGAGGGGTACTGGGATTAAATGCCAATATGTTTGAAGACTACCTTGGCTTTATTGCTAACCGACGATGTGCACAGATAGGATTGCCTGAACAATATCAAGATGCTACTAACCCGTTCCCTTGGATGAGTGAAGTAATGGACCTCCAAAAGGAAAAAAACTTTTTTGAAACAAGAGTAACAGAGTATCAGACCGGTGGCGCACTAAGCTGGGATTAAAACGTCATAGCTAAGTATCGCTCCTCCAACAGGGATACGGTGCGCGCCATTTACCGGCGACTAAAAATCGCCGGTATTTTTTTACTACCATCAGCTGACCTCATCTCCAGGCATATGTCGCTTCGCTTTACTTCGTGCTATATTAGTAAGACGTAAGCACGGTCTATGGATGCTGAAAGCATAGAACCCGCAAATATAATTCCAATTGGTTAGTATTTTGGGGATGTAATATGTTGTCAGGAAATTCTGCCGCGGTCGATTGTAACCCGGATCTCTCGTTTATATCAGATGTCGCCCACTCCATTAGCGCCGAAAAGTACTAGCGCTTGTGAAAACTAAATCATCACCTCGGTCCAAGTCTCGCAATAAGGAAGTCCAAAACCTCATTGGTCTTGCGGAACTGAGAAGAGATCACTTACTAGAATACCTCCACCTTATCCAAGATCAATTCGGTTATATCTCAAAAGGTCATATTTCAGACCTAGCTGGTTTAATGCGTATAGCAACAGGCGAAATATACGAGGTCGCATCTTTTTATCATCATTTTAATCTAACTGAAAAAAATGAAAGCGAAAAGAAAATCTGTGTCCGAGTATGTGAGTCGATCACTTGTTCAATGTTTGGTGCTACTGATCTTATTAATGATCTTGCTAAACAACTCCCTGAAAAAGCTGTTATTCAGCATGTCCCATGCGTTGGTAGGTGTGCCAGTGCTCCTGTTGCGGTAGTTGGGAAAAGACCTGTATTGAACGCAACCGCGGCCAAAGTATGTACCCTGGTCAATAATAATATAACTGATCCTTCTCTCCCCGATTACATAAAATTAGAAGATGCTCTAGTTGACGGCTGCTATAAAACTTTCAAATCATGCCTGGCGAAAGAGTTTACTCCACCACAAATAATACAGAAAATCACAGACGCAGGCCTCCGAGGTCTTGGAGGAGCGGGGTTCTCCGCTGGGAAGAAATGGGATATTGTCCGATCATTCTCCGGTCCCCGAGTGGTTGCAATTAATATCGACGAAGGCGAGCCAGGGACATTCAAGGATCGTCATTATCTTGAAAAGGCACCTCATCAATTTTTAGAGGGTATGCTGATTGCGGCGTGGGCGGTCGACGCAAGCACTTGCTTTATATACTTACGCGACGAATATGCGGCCTGTCATGAAATGTTGTCCATGGAAATTGAAAAACTGAGATCCGAGTTTCCCAGCCAGCTACCCGATATTGAGCTGAGACGTGGAGCGGGTTCATATGTATGTGGCGAAGAATCTGCAATGTTGGAGTCGATCGAAGGTAAACGTGGAATGCCCAGACTGAGACCGCCATACATAGCCGAAAAAGGACTTTTTGGAAAGCCTACTTTGGAACATAACTTCGAGACACTGTATTGGATTCCCGAAATCATACGGAAGGGTGGAGACGAAATTACAGTTCTACGCGGAAGAAAAGGACTGAGATCTTTCTCTGTGAGTGGCCGTGTGCGTAATCCAGGAGTTCATCGTGCACCATCTGGAATTACCATACATGAATTAATTAATGACTATTGCGGCGGTATGCTCCCTGGCCATAAACTAAAAGCCTACTTCCCTGGGGGTGCATCTGGGGGCATTCTCCCTGCCGGAATTCAGAACTTACCTCTAGACTTCGATACTTTACAACCGCATGGCTGTTTCATAGGGTCAGCCGCAATTATCGTACTATCCGATCACGACTCGATTCCGGAATACGCCCTAAATGCAATGCGCTTCTTCAAAAAAGAGAGTTGTGGGAAATGCACACCCTGTAGGGTCGGTACGGACAAGGCGGTAGGACTTATGTCGGAAGAAAAATGGGATCTAGAAAAGCTCACAGATCTAGCTACAGTTATGGCAGAGGCTTCAATCTGTGGACTTGGGCAAGCCGCCCCCAACCCTCTCCTATCCACTATTAAATATTTTGGAGACGAGTTGTGAGTGAAATCTCATTTACTATTGATGGCAAGCCAGTTACTGCAACCGCCGAAGACACGATTTTGACTGCTGCTGAAAAGGTAGGAGTAGAAATACCTCGATTATGTTATCTAGAAGGGTATAGGCCAGACGGGAATTGTAGAGCATGTGTCGTCGAGATCGAAGGAGAACGTGTTTTAGCACCGTCTTGCTGTAGGCAGCCTACGAATGGAATGGAGGTTAAGTCCACCAGTGAGCGAGCTAGGTTTAGCCAGCGAATGGTAGTAGAACTTTTAGCATCTGACACTAATACCAACACATCTGAAATGGGAACAGACTCTGAACTAGCGGTCCTAACCAAAATATTTGAATTGAAAGAAAATCGTTTTGCTACTCGCGCGCAATTACCATCAGACAACACTAATCAGGCCATATCCGTAAATCTCAACGATTGCATCCAATGCGGCCGCTGCGTTAGGGCCTGCCGGGAAGAGCAAGTCCATGATGTAATCGGATACTCTTTCCGGGGATCAGAATCTAAAATCACATTCGACGCTGATCTTTTGATGGGCGATAGCACATGTGTAAGTTGTGGCGAATGTGTGCAGGCGTGCCCAACCGGCGCGCTTCTACCTGCGGCTAATTCCGAAAGTTCATCAATTACACAGAAAGTGGACTCCGTGTGTCCATACTGCGGCGTCGGATGCCTTCTCACATTTAACGTAGCTGGTAAGAAAATCACTAGCGTTTCAGGAAGAAACGGACCATCGAACGCTAGTCGCCTATGTGTGAAAGGTCGCTTTGGTTTCGACTACATTAATCATCCATCTCGTCTTAACATGCCCCTCATCAGATTGGATGCTGCAGCAAAGACTAGTGACATAATCGATAGGAAAGACATTAAAAAGTTTTTTCGAGAAGCCACTTGGGAAGAAGCGCTCACAAAAGCTGCGGATGGTTTTAAATCCATTTCTGGTAATAAAGGTGGTGATGCATTAGCTGGGCTTGGTTCCGCAAAATGTTCAAATGAAGAAGCATATCTATTTCAAAAGTTAATAAGAACTGGTTTCAAGACTAATAATGTTGATCACTGTACTCGTCTCTGCCATGCGTCCTCGGTTGCGGCGATGTTAGAAATGGTGGGTAACGCGGGAGTCTCTAACCAAATAGAGGAAGTAGCTGAAACTGATGTAATGCTAATCATTGGAGCACGTCCGACAGTAAATCATCCCGTGGCCGCTACATTCATTAAAAACGCGATTAAAGCTGGAAAAAAACTTATTTTAATAGACCCTTATCGTTCAGATCTCGCAAGGCACGCAGACTATTTTCTTCAGTTTAGACCAGATACGGACGTGCTATTACTGAATGCTATGATGCATGTAATAATCGAGGAGCATCTACTTGATCAAGACTTCATCAGGGAGCGCACAACTAATTTTACCGAACTTAAGGATGTCGTTTCATCATATACTCCTGAAAGTGTGTCATTAGTATGCGGCATAGAGTCAGACGTCATTAGGAATGCCGCTAGACTTTACGCTACTGCGGAGCGTTCTATGATTTTCTGGGGTATGGGCATATCTCAGCACGTACACGGTACCGATAATGCCAGAAGTCTGATTTCCCTCGCACTTCTAACAGGTAACATTGGTCAGGCTGGCACCGGGATCCATCCTTTGCGTGGCCAGAACAATGTGCAAGGTGCCTCCGATGCTGGACTTATACCCATGGTTTATCCGGACTACCAATCAGTGACAGACAAAAATGTGCAACAGAAATTCGAGGCTGTATGGGATACTCCATTGAATCCAAAATTAGGACTCACTGTAACTGAGATCCTTCAGGCTGCGGAGAAAAAACAAGTGACGGGCCTTTATGTCATGGGAGAGAATCCAGCCATGTCTGATCCTGATCTCAACCATGCGAGACACTCGCTTGCCCAACTTGAACATCTAGTAGTGCAAGATATATTTTTCACCGAAACAGCTAGCTTTGCTGATGTGATACTACCCGCATCGGCATTCCCCGAGAAGACTGGCACCTTCACCAATACAGATCGAAGAGTACAATTAGGTAGAGCAGCTGTTGCAACCCCCGGTGCCGCGAAACAAGACATCGAAATCATCCAAGAACTCGCTAATCGAATAGGTTTAGATTGGGATGACTGTTCCCCTAAGAATGTCTTCTCCGAGATGACTAGGACCATGCAATCAATTAGTGGGATTACTTGGGCACAATTGGAGGAGAAAGATAGCATCACTTATCCTTACACACTTGATAATCCAGAAAGTGAAACAGTTCTATTCAAAGAAAAATTTGACCTTATAGGAGGCTATGCGAAATTTTCTCCCGCTCACTTTTCTCACGCGGCCGAACTACCAGATGAGGAATTTCCCCTCGTTTTGATCACGGGCAGGCAGTTGGAACACTGGCACACCGGCACCATGACACGCCGAAGCATTACGCTTGACGCGCTAGAGCCTCATCCGGTGATAAGTCTAAGTCCCGCAGATCTGCTCAATAGCGGTTTTCGAGAAAACGATATGATATCGTTAATTTCAAGGAGAGGATCGATAACTGCACAGGCAAAATCAGACGAAGGCCTTCAAAAAGGTAATGTTTTCATGCCATTTTGTTATGCGGAGGCTGCCGTCAACTTACTGACAATTTCCGCGATTGACCCAATAGGAAAAATTCCAGAATTTAAACACTGTGCTGTTCGTATCGAAAAGCCGTCAGTCCGTAGCTAATCACGCGTCATTAACCACCAGTTCGGTCAACAATTGCCTTTTTCATTTTTTTTATCGTGCGCTTAACCATACTTTTACCTATTGTCACCTTGGAGACGCTTTTATCTACTGCAGCTAAATTGGTCGGCATATCATCGCCAACGACGATCGCCCCCACCATGCCAGTGGTTATATGCGGAGTGCATTTGAAAATATATGCGCCCTCTTCGTTTACAGTAACTGTATAGCCTTCATCTCCATACTTGGATTCCCAGCCTTTAGCACCATCTGGAATCATACCGTCTATAGTGACAGTATTATGCCCAATCATACCAACAAACCTTATAGTGTCGCCTGGCTGAGCAAAAGTGACCATAGGCTTCCACTTTGTGACAACTCCCTTAACTGTATGTTCAACCGAGAAAACCAATTGAGTCCAGCATAGGAAAAAACTAAATAAGAGAAATTTGAATAAAAACATTTTCACATTACCTGAAGTAGGCGTACCCACTCATACTAATTACGATTGAAACTGATAGAAATCCACTCCAGACTACTCGGCTCCTAATATAAAACTAGCCTTAAACGCCTGTTCACGCACAGGGATGATCGCTTGATACTCTTCAGAAAAGTACCACTTTTTTGCGGCTTCCTTATCAGCAAACTTAACAATCACCATCATTTTCCCCAGCTCTTCTCCATGAAGTGATTCTGCGGGACCTTTCAACACAAATTCGCCACCATGTTTTACCACAGATGGTCCCGCAACAGCGGAATATTCTGCAGCCTTCTCCGCGTCGAGGGGGTTAACGTGAACTACTACATACGCACTCATAAATACTCATCCTCTATGGTTAACTTTTCTGAAAAATTTTTAATCAGCAAAATCCTTCAGCATTTTATTCAACTCGATACGGTGTATTTCTTCCGTTTTTATCATTTCTCGAGCGTATTCTTCAATATAAATACTAGCTCCTTCCGATGCAACTAACAGCTCTTCATAAATGGCGATAGCAGCCTGCTCATGCTTCATACTCTCTTCAAGCAAATCGATCGCGGAATGCTTGTTTGACTCTTCTATTATAGAAATCTCTAAAGAAGGATGCCCGCCCAGCCCCGTCACTAAATCTCCTGCCTGCGTCGCGTGCTGTAGTGACTCGGTTGCTTGGTCTTGAAAAAACTGCTTCAGACTTATGCGATCTCGCCCAGAAACCATCAAGGCATAATGCGTGTATCTTACAACGCCTGACAATTCGTACTTCATAATGGAATTAAGAATATTGGTGACTTTTTCAGTATCTAATTTTTCCATAATAAAACCCTACATAAATATGTCCTAAATTGAACTCGCTTATTATAGTCTACATAGCCGAATACCGCACAAACATTAATAAAAAAAGCGGCAGTAAATAGGTCTCATTTGTCTAGACATTCGCGTTATCAATGTAATAGAAAATATTAGTAGACTTCAATCGTTCCCTAAAACATAGCAGATTGAATCACAAAACCTTATCCATACTTCATTTTACGACTCAAAATAAAAAGAGAGATCGCTAGCGTTATGATATTTGCGATAATTAGTGGCAAATCTCCGCGAAGAATCCCGTAAGTGAGCCAGCAGCATATGCCAAAACTGAGCAAAACCCACATAGGAAGAGAGATGTCACTTGTATTTCGTGTCCTATGTATCTTCACTGCTTGGGGAATAAATGAGATAGTCGTACAAAAGGCTCCTAAGAACCCAATATATTGAGAAAAGTTGTCAAAGTTCAATTTAGTATTCGCTCCAAAAAATTACAGGAAAATATTAAATGCGTATTAATCTATCTACGAACATTTGTTACCTTACTGATTCTGATATATTTTAAATATACCTTATAAATAAAGAGCAATTTTGTTCGATCGAAATTTATATGACGGCAAATAAAAATATAGTGTAAGTAACACTATGCATATATGGAGTTCACTATGGACGGTAATCTCAACGCTTTAACGACCATTTTCACTGAGTTCTATTATTGGGTGACTGTGGTATTTATGTTCATGATTCATGTAGGTTTCTGCTTATATGAGGTCAGTGCTAGTCGGCATAAAAATCATATGCATACTTTGATGAAAAACGTAATGATTATCCCCTTGGTGACCATTACATTCTTCCTCTTCGGTTGGTGGATCTATTGGACTTTCCCGAACTTCCCACTATTTGGAACCTTAGATTTAGATGCCGGTCAGAATAATTTGCCTTGGTCAGAAACAATGGGGCCAAATTTGAATGACCATATCACAGGGGTATTTTGGGCAGCATTCTTGCTTTTTTCCTGGACCGCCGCATCTATAGTATCCGGCTCTGTGATCGAACGGATCCGGTCAAGCGCGTTTTGGATCCACGCTATCCTAATCGGCTCTGTATTTTGGGTAATAGACGCGGCATGGGGTTGGCACTATGCCGGATGGATGGTGAGAGAACTAGGTTATCATGATGCATATGCATCGGGAGTTATTCATGCCATCGCTGGAGGCTACGCGTTAGGTGTGCTTACGGTACTGGGTCCGCGTATAGGGAAGTTTGACTCAAATGGAGTAGCTAGAATAATCCCACCGCATAATCCCTGGCTACTGGCGGTTGGAATCTTTATGATCTATACCGGATTTTGGGGGTTCTATGCGGCATGTAATGTACCAATTATTTCACCGGCACTGATTGATGGACAAATTACTGGCGCCACATGGACCGCTACTAATATCTACCTCACTCCAACTACGCTGAGTGCAATCACTTTCAATTTCTTGATGTCTCTATCAGGAGGTTTAATGGCGGCATACATTGTGTCTAAAGGCGACGCCTTCTGGACATTCTCGGGTGGCTTAGCTGGAATTATAACAGCCTCCGCTGGCAATGATCTCTATCATCCGATACAAGCGCTACTAATCGGTGCAGTTGGTGTCATTTGTGCGTACAAGCTTCACTACTATGTGGAAAGAAAATTCAAAATAGACGATGCGGTCGGCGCGGTTGCAGTGCACGGATACGCGGGAGTCGTAGGTCTTATTATTTCTGGATTTGTCCTCTGGGGAGTACCCTCATCTCCTTTTGAAGGATATGCCGTAATCAATCCAATCGGTCAGCTATTGGGCGCTCTCATTATGTTTGGCTTGCTTGGCTTTTTACCTGCATACCTAGTGACTCGCGTTCAATCGTCTTTGGGAATTTTACGCATTCCGGAAACGATAGAGTTAAAAGGACTCGACTTCGTTGAGAATCAAAGTCGTGAATTGGCCGAGGAGCACCTCGTAGCGATAGAAAAAGAGCGATCTGTTCGAGATCAAACTCAGTCTTAAATTAAGTTTATAAAAGAAGGAGAGTAAAATGTCCACGATTGGATATCAACAATGGGCCGTTGACCTAGCTCAAGTCACCTCTATATATCCTTTTCAAGGTTCGGAAATCGTAATGACGATCATTGGAGTAGTATTTTGGTTAGGGTGGCATAAAGTACAACTTAACCAGGAGAACCAGAAAATGAATGGAGCAAGCGACGCTGAGACCGACCCCTCCGATACCTCCTGAGTATCTCTGTGTTGTCTAACAGCCTTTATAATTTTTCTTCACGCAATCTCTCGCACGTCTCTTCGCTTCCTTAACTTCAGTCGCAGTCATCTTGCGGGCAAAGTCGTCCCTCAGCTTTCCCCCATTAGGACTTCCATTAGAGGCACCTAAACCTCCCCACATATAAGCATCAATATAACTTCTAGGTACCCCATAGCCAAACGCGTACATTATACCAAGGTTAGTCTGCGCGGAAGCAAAACCTTGTTCAGCGGCTAGGCGATACCACTTAACTGCTTCCTCATCATCACGAGCTACACCTTGTCCCCCTCTGTACATCAAGCCTAAATTATACTGAGAGAATGCGATGCCTTGCTCAGCAGAGAGGCGATACCATTCTGCGGCTACTGCATAGTTCTGATCGACGCCTAATCCCTTGTCGTACATAGTCCCAACATTATATTGTGCGTCCGCATCACCTTGCTCTGCCGCAAGTGTGTACCACTTCAATGCCTTTTGAAAGTCGCGCAGAACTCCCTCGCCATTTAAATACATGAGACCTAGACTCGACTGAGCCTCTGCATAACCTTGCTCGGCGGCTAGTGTATACCACTTGATTGCCGTCACAATATTTTTATCAACGCCTTGTCCCAATCGATACACTAGTCCTAAATTTGACTGGGCAATCGCGGAACCGTCCTCAGCCAAAGGCTCCCATTCACGTATAGCTGTCAGATAGTCACCTTTTTGGGCGGCTTCAAGCCCTTTCTCAAAATCCGCGGCAGCCCCAAATTGTGGTGCCAATATAAGCGTCATAAATACAACATAAGCTATCGTCGTGAATTTCATATGCCCAATTTTCGCAAAATTAGCAGTTTTTGCAAACCCTAAACACTAAAACGAAATTCGCCCCGCAATTATTAACTGTCACATTTACTCCGTCGGTGCATCCAACAGAATCTGACAAGTCGAAAAATTGTTATCTATCAACCATTGTTGAATCACTCCATCACATAAATTCCATTTACTTGCATACAGATTTGCATTCGGGAGTCGTCCTAATATCATCGTCCAGATCTTGATCGCATGTGGAACCAACTCAGCTCTATCTACTGAAAGAGAAAATACTCTACTCAATTCCTCAACAGAGACTCCCGTCAAGTTAGCTTCGGCGATCTTCAAGTCGGCCAATGATGCCGATGACGCATTCCCTGCGCCAGAAAGTCGTACGGCTATTCTTGCATTTGCGCCGACCCCCAGAACAGTCTCTATCGACTCATGATTAAGTTCAACCAGCAGAGACTTTAAGCAATTCCAATCGCTAGCCATATCTCGATTTTCCATAACACGCACAGCACCAAGATTTACGGAACCGATGAATTCATTAGCGGCACCCGCATGGTAAAACTCGGTACTGCCACCCCCGATATCAACAACTAGGCATTTATTCTTTCTATAGCTTCTTTTTAACTGCACATACTTTAAAAGGCCTGCTTCTTCCTTGCCGGACAAAACAGTAATCTCTATACCAGTATCTCGTCGTAGTATTTCACATACCTTTTTTGCATTTCCCGCCGATCTTAACGCTGACGTACCTACCGCACGGACTATAGACGCTGAATTGCTTCGCGCTCTCCTAACTAATTGTTCAAAACCTCCAACGATAGCTGACACTACATCGTTTTCAATCAAGCCATCCCTACTGAATGCATTTGAGCCAAGTCGGATCTTCAAGCGTTTAGTATCTTCTAAAACTAAGATATTCGACTTTTGCCAGCGATATTGCCTATATTTTATAGAATTTGATCCACAATCAATTGATGCAATTCTTTGGTTACTTTTCAACTTCTGATAACTGCCTTAGCTTTTTGTATTGTTTGTAACTGAGATTATTAAAAGTAGTTCCACTAATAGTAATATCATAGTTATTTAGCCCTCGTGACAATGCCGAGGGTTGAGGCACATTTTTTCCAGTGTAATCGAAGCTTTGCAGAATATAGCGCAAGGCATTTAGGTGCGCTATTTTCTTATTGTTAGAGTTTAAAACAACCCACGGTGCCTTTTTCGAGGAGGTTCTATCGAACATTTGATTTTTGTACAGAGTGTACATGTCCCATTTCTCAACCATTCTCAGATCATTTTCGGTAATTTTCCAATACACTAAGGGACTGCTTGCACGTCGATGTAATCTTTCTTGCTGGATAGGCTTGTTTATGGATAAGTAGAACTTTAAAAACTGCACTCCTTTCTTTTGAAAGGTTCGCTCCCATTCAAGAACATGATTCATAAAGTACGTGTATTGCCGCTTAGTACAATAACCCATAGTCACCTCAGTCAGCGCTCGCGTATACCAAGAACGATCAAAGAAAACTATTTCTCCTCTATTAGGTAAGTATTTCGCGTAGCGAGCAAACCAGTTGCGAGATTCATTTTTTGAAGGTCGACCTAGATGAACAACATTATATTTTTGAGGGATCAGATAGCGTGATAATACGGAGATACTGCCAGTTTTACCCGCCGCATCCCTTCCCTCGTAAACTATTGCGATGCGCTTCTTCTTTCTGATAACCCACTCTTGAAGCTTTACTAACTCAATGAGTAACTTACGCTTCTCTTTCTTATACTCGTCGTCGCTCAGTTTCGAATATTCGGACAAATCAAATTGAATCATCAACGAATGCCCCTCCCAACTATATTAAAGTCATTAGTCGAATAATAAACGAAAACGAGAAGCTTATGACGGTTGAATGACACTATCGTGACAACACATCTAAAGAATCATTCTGCCTGATACCGTCGCCATTTTGTAACATTCTGTTCTTAATCTTTAGCACAATGCGTAGTTCGAAACAAATAATCCGTCACTACCGATCTATCTGGATCTCCGACATTCATCTAGGAACCGCTGGATGCAAAGCGGACAGCTTACTTAACTGCCTCAGATCTTGTAAAATGGTTCGGTTCTCTCTAAGCTGAAAATGCAATTTCCTGATACTTAGTTTTTTGGGGCAACAAAAAGTCTGAATTATCCTATTATTACAGTCAGGCAAGCATCTTTGTTTTTCCAAGTAAAACTGATATTTTCGGGCTAGTGATTTTAGAGGCT
Source organism: uncultured Gammaproteobacteria bacterium (assembly GCA_938075585.1). Taxonomy (GTDB): domain Bacteria; phylum Pseudomonadota; class Gammaproteobacteria; genus UBA4457. The sequence goes on from CALJHG010000074.1 coordinate 18,234, forward strand.
ATGGCCTGTGGTTTACCTGTCGCAGCATATCCTGTCACCGGACCGCTCGATGTAATAGGTAATAGTGGTGCAGGCTTCCTAAATACAGATTTTGGCGTCGCGTGCACGGATGTACTAAAAATTGCTCCAGAGATCCTGCTCAGACACGTAAAATCATTTACTTGGAGAAAAGCCACCGAAGCATTTGAAGAATTACTAATACCAATCATGTGCAGCAGTCGAAGACAAAAAAACACTGCGAAATAGTAACTTACTACTCCTGAAAAAAAGATAAATCGAGTTCTAGTTCGCGCCCAATCCAACGTGCACCCATTGTATGGTCTCTCAATTCATCCTCACCCTCATTTTGATGTAATAGAATACTCAGACCCCCACTGCTGGAGTATAAATATTCCTCGATACAAACTCTTGTTTTCTCGTTATACCCAGCTTGATACATAGGCAAGGGATGAGGACCTACGGCTCGATCTCTTATTCTTCCTAAGCTACAACCGTTATCATGCAAAAAAATACGAAGGCCCAAGGCTTTTTCTTTTTCTTCCTCGTTATTCCAGTATATATGCGCGTGATAATCCATGTAGCTTACTTCTAGTACTTATCCTAAATCCGTGTGTTAATAATGTGGGGGAATTTCAGCTTCCGTCTCACCTGAACTAGTGCCGGCAACAAGCTCATTAGCCCTCTCTTGCAGCGATCTCAGTTTCACATAAAGATCATCTATCTGATTCTGTTGCCGGCAAACTACATTATTAAGGTCTTCCAGCAGATTTTCTTGATACGCTAATTTAGTTTCAACCTCTATCAAACTATCCTTCGTCGGCATAATACTAAGACCCTTTTCTCTGTTCTACTCCAAACAAACATCAAGACGCGTGAACCCACTAAAAAAAGGAAGAACTCGTCTAACTGGAGGGTTGTCAGGATTTAATTTAATATTCGGATACTGTTGTAATAATAGCTTAAGTGCGATTTGCACCTCAAGCCTTGCCAAGGGCGCGCCTAAGCAAACATGGATTCCACTCCCAAAACCCAAATGATCGTTTGCCTCCCGTTGGATATCGAAAACATGAGGGTTTTCGAACTTTGCGGGATCATGATTAGCAGCTCCCAGTGAGGCCGTCAGAGTTTCCCCTTTGTGAACGGGGCAACCATTCACCACCGCATCAGATTTTACTATTCTAGCAGTCTCCGAAATTGGGCAGTCGAACCTTAAAATTTCTTCAACGGCATTTTCTATTAGAGTAAGATCCGAAGTCAGCTTTTTTTGCTCATTTGGATTACTCATTAAAGCGAACAATCCATTCGCCATCAGGTCGGAGGTTGTTACATTACCTGCCACCATGAGCTGCGTACATAAACTAATTATTTCGAGATCATTAAGCTTGTCATCTTTCTCTTGTGCATAGACCATTGACGAGATTAAGTCTTCGCCAGGTTGAGCACGCCTAGCCTTCACCTCTTCCTTAAATACCCGCGACATCTGAAGGTAGGCAGATCTGAGCCGTTTTTGAACACTCTTATCTCGTTCTGGATCGTAGCCCATGAGGATATCTTCTGACCAACTTTTAAAATCTTGAACTGATGCGTGCGCCATACCCATCATATCTAAGATCACCTGCGTAGGTAATGGGCCAATGAAGTGCCTCACCAAATCAAGTCGCTTCTTACCACGAATTTGGCTTAGCAAATGTTTTGCAATCTCTTCTATTCGCTCACGCATCCCCTCGATAGCTCGAGGCGTAAAGGCCTTACGCATCAGACTTCTTACACGTCTGTGATCTGGATCATCCAGTAGCACTAATGGAGGCTCATATGCTGTTTCACCTTCGTGAATATCGAGCCCATTAGCTGCCACGCGTCGCATGTAGCTGTCTGATTGACTGTATTTAGCTTTTACACTTAACTCTTTTCCTCGGACGGTAGCTTTCACATCGTCATACTTCGTGAACAGCGTTCTGCCGTATTCTCTATCTTCATATCGAGCTGATAGCTCTCGTAGCATGCGGTAATACTTCCTAGCATCAGCACGATAATCTTTATTATGTGGTGTTAATTCTTTACCTTTGGGCAATCGTTTCATCACTTAATTACAATCCTGTTCTAGGCACTCAATAAAATAAGCTTCTAATTTGGATCTATTAAATATAGCCGAATAAGTTTTCAGTTCATTGGACTACGTTAGACGACAACTTCTCGAAGCACAGCGAAATAACCTTTCGCCAACTTTAGCTTCGGCGCATAACCTTTGGACACCAAAATTTTGTGCATCTTAGACAGCCGCCAACATGGCACATACATCATCAAATGATGCTCCAAGTGATAGTTCACCCAATAGGGCGCAACAAATAATTGTGTTAAAAAACTGACCGATGTAGTCCGCACATTCTGCAGCTTGTTCGACGAAAATTCCGTCCCTGCGTGTTCTGCAATATTTCTGAGGCGGACAACAACTTGAAACCAAGTTAGCAATGGAAGAAGCCAAAATGCGAACCACCACCACCAGGCACCAAAAACCATCATGGCTGTAAATATAACGCTATTACAGTAAAAAGGATGGGCTATACCGAGGGATTTAAATGACTGCGCATATTTTTCAGAATCGACCTGTTGAACGCTGGCATACCTTTTGATCGCACTCTTTATCCTCGGTAATAAAATCAATTTCAATCCTGTCTGCCCCGTAACATCTCTGAAGAGCTTGCGTAATAGACTCGCCCGTGAAACGGGAAATGGCGCCGACAACACGAGATCAGGATCCCCAGATGCTTGAGTGTGTTTATGATGTTTCAGGTGATATCGTCTATAGGAGCCAAGTTCCGCAAGAATAGGGGATCCACAAAACCATTCTCCGAGCACATTGTTCAATTTAGAATTTTCAAAGAGTGTCCCATGCGCTGCATCATGCATTAATATAGCAAGGCCAAGTTGTCGCGAACCGATGATAATTACTGCTAGGATAAAAGTCGCTACATTGGGGAAAATTGAGTAAACAGCTAGCGCAATCGCTATAATTCCATAGCAATGACCTATCAAAAAAGCGCCCATCCAGTCAGACCGCTCTGATAGGTGGGCGATCTCTTCTCGCGAAAAAAAATTATTGTTGTTGTCCATAAGCAATTTCTCACTCTAAATCATAGAGTATCTAAAAGCACAGACCGAAAATATTGTTATAATGATTTTTATCGGACCATTTCTGAGAATCATAAAATAAGTATATGAGAATCATAAAATAAGTATAGAGAAAACTTTCGAATGACTGCAGTAAATTTTAATTACATGTCAGACACTGCGTCTAGCTCGCTTTTGCGTAACGGTAAAGTCTTAACCAGAAGGGATGTGAACGGCAGCGATGTGGGTTCTGAAGGGATAGCGCTAACTAGTTACAAAATGAAGCTAACTGATGCTCGTAATTGCGCAAATAAAAACCCATTAAGCCTACATTATAACGGTTTTGAATTACTACCCGAAAAGTCTCAAGTTCCAAAGACTGACTTTTTTGATAGTGAACTAGTAGTAAAATATTACTATCCTGAGTGTGCCGAAATTATAAAAGAGTGTACTGGCGCGAATCAGGTATTCATGTTTGACCATAACATTCGTTCTGCTAGTGGCAAAAAAGCAAACGCAAAGTTATCTGGAGGACAGCAAGTGCAAGCCCCCGCACACGTTGTACATGGCGACTATACGCTAACAAGTGCGCCTGATAGAGTCAGGCAGCTCTCTAACCCGCCCGGTAAAAACGATACGCTAAAAAGTGTGTTAGGCGATTCTAGCAGTCTATTAGAAAAAGACATGGTTGAAGAGGTGCTTGAAACTGGTCGATTCGCAATCATCAATCTGTGGCGAAATATAGCCCCAGAGCCAGTAGAAAAAAATCCGATTGCACTTTGCGACGCAGCTACTGTGTCAACACGGGATCTAGTAGTGTTTGAAATCCATTATAACGACCGAGTGGGTGAGAATTATTTTGCGAAGCACAATGACAAACACAAGTGGTACTACTATCCTGAAATAACGAACAATGAAGCGCTGCTTATAAAACAATGGGACAGTAAGGGTGGATTTGCGTCCACAAATGGGAAATCAGCTGACTCTGAGCTCACTAATCAGCCTACTACATTCAGTTTCCATAGTGCCTTTGATAACACAAACGCCAGAGAAGATGCTCCAGATAGATGGAGTATTGAGACTCGAAGCGTAGTAGTTTATTAGGCAGAAATACCTCACAAATACACCCAATAAGAACTACTCCACCGT
>CALJHG010000075.1 GCA_938075585.1 uncultured Gammaproteobacteria bacterium
CTTATACTGCAGCAACAAGAAGCCGATAGCGGCGAAATCCGCATTAGCGATAATATTAAGATTACCCAACTTGACCAATCATTGCCGCAGACTGCCGAGATGACAGTTAGAAATTTCGTTACTAGTGGGTTGAATAAGTCACAACAGTTAATAGCCAAATATCAAAGCCTTGCCTTAGAGGAAGTAAATCATACCCGAATGGCTGAAATGGAGGCTCTGCAAAGAGATATCGAAACGCATGGCGGATGGGATCTGGAGACGCAAGTAGAGTCGGTTATTTCCAATTTGGAACTACCCGGTTCAAAAATGCTGTCTGAGTTATCAGGTGGGTGGCGTCGACGAGTCGGACTGGCACGGACATTGGTCAGCAAACCAGATGTACTACTACTTGATGAACCTACAAACCACCTAGACCTTCAAGCAATCCAGTGGTTAGAGCAAAGGATCCTAGGGTACGGCGGTAGCGTAATCTTCATCACTCATGATCGAGCGTTCCTTAAGTCACTGGCCACCAGAATAGTTGATATAGATCGCGGTCAGCTTAAAAGCTGGCCAGGTAATTACGGTCACTACCTTAAGAAAAAAGAAGAGGTGTTAGCAGAGGAAGAAAGAAAAAATAGTCTGTTCGATAAAAAATTAGCAAGCGAAGAAAAATGGATACGACAGGGTATAAAAGCGCGTCGTACTCGTAATGAAGGGCGAGTTCGTTCGTTAGAGAAAATGCGGAATGAGTATGAGCAACGGATAAGACCTGACGGGAAAGCTAAAATTCATCTACAAGACTCAGATAAGTCAAGTCGACGAGTGATCCAAGGAAAAAATTTAAGCTACCACTATGGTGACAATGTCATTATTCAATCTTTATCCATCAAAATCATGCGAGGCGACCGCATTGGCTTAATTGGAAACAACGGTGTCGGTAAAAGTACTTTAATTAAACTACTTCTCGGCACATTAACTCCTAAAACTGGAACCATAAAAAAAGGAGAGAATTTAGAAATCGGCTATTTTGATCAACTGCGAGAACAGCTCGATCCAACTCGAACAGTCGCTGACATTGTTGGTGAGGGGAAAGAATATATTTCTATAAATGGCAAAGACCGACACGTCGTAGGCTATCTGAAAGGGTTTTTGTTCTCTCCTAAACGTAGCTTAACACCGATTGGGTTTTTGTCTGGAGGAGAATGTAATCGAGTTATCCTCGCTCGACTTCTTTCGAGGCCGTCAAATCTTTTGATATTGGACGAACCCACAAATGATTTAGATGTTGAAACACTCGAAGTTCTCGAAGAGCAATTAATTGATTATAAAGGTACGCTAATCGTAGTCAGTCACGACCGAGCTTTTTTAGATAATGTGGTAACTAGTACTCTCGTTTTTGAAAGCTCCGGCGAGCTAGTTGCCTACCCAGGGGGTTATACCGATTGGTCTACAAAAGGCAGAGAGTTAGCTGGATCAGATGCATTGCCCGTCTACGCAACACAAACACCAAAGACTGACAATGTTAAAACTGAGAACAAGCGAACCAAGCTAACGTTTAACCTTCAACGAGAACTCGACTTACTGCCAGACGCTATAGAAAAACTAGAACAAGAAATTTTCGAGGTAGAAAAGCAAGTTGCCGCGCCAGACTTCTACGATTCTCCCTACGACACCATAGAACCTATTTTGACCTCCCTAACTGAGCTAAAGTCCAAACTAGAGTCAAAAACCAAACGGTGGTTAGAACTAGAGGAAGTAAATTAATTATTTCTAAGTGCCTAAACGCCTCAATGCTGACTTGGTCAGAAAATCATCATACACGTCAAGTCCGCGATTAACCCACCACTTCCAACCACCTGATATCTCTTGAACCTGCTTCAGTCGCGACATATGATTGCTTTGAACATCATGAGCATGCACATGCGTCCAAGACCAATAGGGGTAAGCCCCGTCCATCACCTGTTTACCTTTATCATCATATACAGAATAAGCACCATCAAAAGACTTAAACATTTCGCCTTTGCGGTCATAGGTAACCATACATAGTGGGAGTCCGGTCCTAGCATCAAACCAAACACGCTTTTTACTGATCGGTGCTCGCGCGTAACCAGTAGGCTCAGCCTCACAGACAATAGCCTCGGGTACTAACTCTACCTTGGTATCCCAGAATGTATCCCCTTTCGCACCACCGTGAGTTTTCCCATCCCAATTTTCATCGGAGGAGTCCCAGTTACCGGTTAACCCCGCTAGAAACGGGCCTCTTGCGATAGTCTTGAAATTTCCCCAAGTCAAAAAAGGATCTCCCGCGGCCCACACATCCGAAAAATACAAATGGGAACCCGGCAATAGAGGTTCAAAACGTTGGCTAGTGGGAAACTTTCTCACTCGCTTGAATTGAGGCAAGTAACCGAAAAGCTGTGGAAATTTCCGTTGATCATAATGCCATATATTGAGAAATGACGTCCCCTTATAATCTTGAGGTACCGTAAATAAAACTGACTGGTAACGTAACTTATCCTCATGACCTGGCCAGTAAGGAAGAGGCTCGACCTTGATACGCCCAGTGGGAGCAAACTCGATCCAAACTAGTTCATACTTGTAGTTAATATCTCCATTAGAATTTTGCTCAAAAGTTTTTACAGGATAACAAGAAACATCGTGCCGTCCCCAAGTCAAAGTTATAGCCGCAAAAAGCTCCATCGCATTTTTTGGCTCAGGAAACGGATTACCACCTACCCAGGGCTTATCCCCATTAACCACTACGTTACCCTCCGAATTGAACGAGGCCATGCCTTTGTGGCGCATTGTGGCCTCGATATACTCGACTGGACTTAGTTTAGTGAGATCAGTTGTCGCCTTAACCAGTTCTAATTTACGACCCTGCTGTTTAATCTGCATGAACCTAACGGGATCAAGTAGATCTTGCACTGAGTCTACGTTATTAGCATCAATCGTATCACCTGGTTTGAGCCCACCGCGCGTGTACTCCTCAATAGATAACAGTTCCTCGGGATAGGAAGCGCTAAAATCACCATTTTCTTCCGCCGATGTCCACACCGGAGAGAGTACCCCAGCGCCTAGTATGCCGGCAGCCGTGTTTTCAACAAAGCGTCTTCGGCTAAAGTCAGTCGTGTACTTCTTGATTCGGACCATTGTCCACTCCTTATGATTAACTCACCAAAAGAACCAATTTACTACTTAATTATTTCTTCTCCACCGCGACATTAGCATCAAGCACCGGCTTAGAAAAACGCTCACAATCTAAAGATGCCGATACCTCATCGTATTCTGTTTTTAACTTCGAAGGAAGATACGTAATACTGCGCAAAGTCTCCATTATTAACAAGCATCCTTCTTCGGGTCGGTTACCCTCTAAACGCAAGCGGGCTCTGCCAATCATTCCTTCCCACCAAACATCCATTGGTGGGATCGCTTTATCAGTGATCGCCTTCCAAGCCCTATCGGATTCAAACGGCTTCCCCATAGCATCTGCTGTCTTTGCAAACAGTCTCCAACCATCCCCCGAGCTCACGTGCTCTTGTGTAAACAACTTCGCTGCTGCGTATGCAACTTCAGTCCGCCCACTGTCTAGCTCTCCTTCAATAATTAAAACCCTAAAGCGTCGATCCATTTCTGGTTGCCGCTTTACTGAGTCGTGAACTAATCGAGCGAGCTCCATACGTTGAGAAATATCTGACCATTCTGCAATAAACGGGTACAAGAATTCTATTTGCCAGCTAGGGATCCCTTTCGCAGCAAGTTTTGTCATAAACATTAAAATTCTGTCGTAATCACCTAATCGGTTGTAAAGGTAAAGCCGGGACCAAATAAGCGCCCTTCTGATATCAAGGCTAACATGCTGTTCTACGGGGATTTCAAGCTCCGCCGCTTCTTCAGCCATCTTTTCCTCAATTTTATCCAAAGCCTTCAAAACTTCTTCAGGCTTAGGATCTATCAAAGACCGCATCTCCAGCAACACCGCAAAATTATACGCATTAGCTTTGTCAGATTTAGGCAGTCGTCCAAAAGCAATAACACCCTGCTTAGCTAGTGCTGTCGCCTCCTCGATTTTTGATCGCGTGACTTTCGCGCTAAACTCTTTAGCGATAAGGTAAAACGCGGTCCGCTCCACATCCCCTTCGAATTTTTCTGACGAGTCAATTGAATCTAGCGACTTGAGCGCCACCGCAGCATTAGCTGCAGTCTGCGCGATCAATAATCGAGCGGCATCCGCATCTTTATCATCTGGGCTTTTTCTAATGAATCGTTGAGCAGCCTTACGCAGCTCCTTCGTGTTCGCCTTTGAACCACCACTCTTTTCGCGAGCAGCGTAGACCGCGTATAGCAGCTTAGCAACTGCTTTGTCTAACTCCGGGTTGAGATCCTTTTTCCGAACCAGCTTGACTAATATATCAATCGCTGGTTGATTGATTTTTGCATTATAAGCCGCAAGAGCCCACCTATACTGATAGCGAGACAAGTCGACATTAGGCGGGACGATAACGTGCGTAAAAAACGCTTCATACTTTTGCATCGCGTTATAGTAATGATTGTAGTTAAGAGCAAATTCAGCACCCGCTAGATCTGTGTATACCCCAATATCAACACCGGACAGCTCTTGACTGTATACCATCATGTCATCAATTAATGCTTGATCAATTTTCCCCGCAGCCATTAAATCTCTTAACCGCTCAGCAGCTCCCAAAGGCCTGCCACCGGTTTTCCGACTGGCCTGCAGAAGTCCAAAAGCTTCGGCACGCTGGATCTGGGCTTCATCGTCGTCAAATACCTCCGAGCGACTATCCACTGTTACATTGCCAGTTAACGCGTCCAGAATCCGTAATTCAAAACGTACAACCTCCAAAATAGGGGACTCTTCCTCCCCCATTAGTGCCCGTTCCAAGTTTTTAAATATAGTGTGTGCTCTCGCGTATCGCTTTTTTTCTATCTCGACATAACCCCGTCCCAACCAGCCCCCATACACCAACCCGGGACGAAATAACTGCATCGAAGCAGCACGAAAACCATTTTGTGCCGGAAGAAGCGCTGTACTCTTTAAATTGTCAATATCGCCCTTATCTTTCACTCGCCGGGCAATCTCTAAGTCAATCCAAGCCCTCCAGTAAGGAAAGGCTGCAAGGGCAAAACTAATATCATCCCAATCCTGAGAGCGATATAGGCGCTCAAGTTCTGCCTCACTATCCTCGGCTTTTTCCTCCACATCAATTACGGTGCGCTCGACTACATCTCGCATCTCATTGAGGATAACCCGAAATTTTTTCAACTCCGCAATATTCAGTTCTGCTTGCCTGATCCTATCTATGAGCGGACCTATTGCATTAGCTAGCTCAAACATTTCCTTTGCGGCGCCGTCCGTTGCAGTTTCTATCTGTTTTAAAGTATTTAAAAATGTCTTAGCCTCTACCTCTAAAGTCGCACCAGTGTCGCCGTAAACAACTGATGACATGGCGAAAGAACACAGCATGATTAAAAATATTGTATACGTAATATTTAATTTGCTTCTAATCATAAGACATCCAATAAAGCCTGCATCTGATTCGCAAACTTGTCTCCTAAAATCAGCTTAATAAGGCGACGAGTCAGCTTCAGTTCGCCATCAAGCGTTGCTGTGTCACCACCTCCAGCTTCACCAATAACTAAAAATGCATGCATTGGAGCACTTCTA
>CALJHG010000076.1 GCA_938075585.1 uncultured Gammaproteobacteria bacterium
TGCTTATGTGGATGGCGGGTTTATGGGAATGGCCGCGGACTCCAAGTATGGGGGGATGCAATTACCTTGGGTTGTTTCTCAGGCAGCTGGTGCTTATGTTGCGGCTGCCGACGTATCCGCCAATGCATATCCGTTTCTCACTCATGCGGCTATAAATTTGTTAGCGATGTTTGCTTCTGATGAGCAAAAAGAAAAATATTTACTGCCACTAGTAGCCGGTCGTTATTTTGGATCGATGTGTCTGTCTGAGCCTCAGGCAGGTTCGTCTCTGTCAGATATTAAAGTAAAAGCTGAAAAGACGGACAATGGGTATTACTCTATATCCGGCACAAAGATGTGGATTTCTGCTGGAGAACATGAGCTGTCTGAAAACATTGTGCATTTAGTCTTAGCAAAGATCCCTGGAGGGGGGCAAGGAGTTCACGGTATCTCATTATTTATAGTTCCAAAATATCGGGTCAATGATGATGGTTCTTTAGGCGAAAGAAATAATATAAATCTAGCAGGTTTAAATCATAAGATGGGATTTAGAGGAACTACAAACACCGTGTTAAACTTTGGGGAAAGCGGTGAGTGTCAGGGGTTTCTCGTCGGAGAGGAGCACCGAGGATTGTTCTATATGTTTTACATGATGAATGAGGCGCGGATAGGTGTAGGTATGACCGCGACGGTGTTAGGTTACACCGGCTACTTACATTCATTACAGTACGCCCGAGATCGCTTGCAAGGTAGATCGATTGCTCAGAAGGATGCCAGCACACCGCAGGTGCCGATTATTGAGCATGCTGATATCAAGAGACTATTATTACTCCAAAAAGTCGCAGCGGAAGGGTCTCTAGCTTTAGTTCTATATTGTTCGCGTATTCTTGATTCTCTGAGCGTATGTGAGGATAAATCACAGCAAGACCGGTTGGAATTATTACTGGATATTTTGACTCCGATTGCGAAGTCATGGCCATCTGAGTTTTGTTTGGAGGCGAACAAACACGCCATTCAAATTCTAGGAGGCTATGGCTACACTAGAGATTTTCCACTTGAACGATTTTATCGTGATAATAGATTGAACCCAATTCACGAGGGTACACATGGGATACAGGGCCTAGATCTTTTAGCAAGAAAAGTTTCAATGCGTCAGGGAGCCGCTCTGGACATAGTGTTGTCTGAGTACGAAGAGGTAATTCAGCAAGGTCGTCAGTATAGCGAATTGAGTGAATCGACGTCGGCCTTTCAGAGTGCCGTTGGAGAACTTAAAGCTACGACGGGTGCGTTGGTCACGGAAATGCAAGCTGGGAAGGTTGCTGAATCTACTGCTAATGCCGGTGTTTATTTAGACGCTTTTGGTCACCTAGTGATTGGTTGGATCTGGCTAAAGCAGGCGCTGGTCGCATTAAAAGCTTCGTCTAGTACGGTAGGGGAGGACATCGAGTTTTATGAAGGTAAAATCAATGCGTGTAACTTTTTCTTTCGTTACGAAATACCTAAAGCTGTTACGCAGTTGCAATTGTTGAAGCAAGTCGATACTACCTGTTTAGACACTAAAAATAGTTGGTTTTAAAAACTTAGCTTTTAAATTATAGAGGTTAGAAAATGAGTCAAACGCAGTCAATTGGTACGTATGAAGAAGCTCTTGCTGATTTTAATTGGGAGCCTCCTGAGAAATATAATTTTGCGAGAGATGTAATTGATCGGTGGGCGACATCCGATCCTAGTAAACTAGCGATCAAATGGGTAGACGATGAAGGAATTGAAAAAGACATTACGTTTTTAGAGCTCAGTTCTCGGTCGCGAAAGCTTTGCAATGCTATGGCCGACGCGGGTGTGCAACGGGGTGATACTGTCGTACTGATGCTCGGCCGCAATGTCGAATGGTGGGAAATACTAACTGCTTGTATTCGTATGGGTGTGATTTGCTCGCCCGGAACGACCCAACTATCGCCAAAAGATATTTCTTATCGGATGAATGCAGCAGAGGCAGTGTGCTTCATAACTGATCCCGAGAATGCACCTAAACTTGAAGAAGTGGCTTCGGATTGTTTAACGATGAAAGCATCTATTTTAGTGGGTGGTGAGAGGGAAGGGTGGCTATCTTACGCAAATATTGTCGACTCGAAAAATGATATTTTCGAGTGCGCGGACACACTATTTGGCGAAGACGCCTTGTGTTATTTTACGTCAGGGACTACGGGTTACCCGAAAATGACGATTCATTGCCATGGCTACGGTATGGCGCACAAGATTACTGGTAAGTATTGGCTGGATCTTAAACCTGATGACTTACACTGGAATATCAGTGACACTGGTTGGGCTAAAGCAGCGTACTCAAGTTATTTCGGCCCCTGGAATCAGGGTGCTGCGTTATTTGTGCACCATTCCGCGACATTCGATCCGATTAAAAGTCTAGACCTGTTGGCGCAGTACCCTATTACCACGATGTGTGGCGCGCCTACAATTTATCGGATGCTAGTCCAGCAAGATTTGTCTGACTATACCTTTCCTAAACTAAGGCATTGCGTGGGTGCAGGGGAACCCTTGAATCCAGAGGTCATTGAAACTTGGCAGAAAGCCACTGGTATTATAGTCCGAGATGGCTACGGTCAGACTGAAACTGTTCTAGTTTGTGGGAATTTCCCTTTCTCCGAGCCTCGATTTGGCTCAATGGGGAGACCAATGCCTGGCATCGAAATGGCAATAATCGACAATAAGGGAGTGCCTTTACCCCCAGAAACTGAGGGAGATATAGCGATTAAAGTCTCGCCAAGGCGTGCACCAGGATTGTTCGTAGAATATCGGGGTGATGAGGATCGCTTTAATGCGTGCTTTATCGGAGACTGGTACATAACTGGCGACAGGGGATATGTCGATGTAGATGGTTATTTTTGGTTTGTCAGTCGTGCCGATGATGTTATTTTATCAGCGGGTTATCGAATTGGGCCTTTCGAGGTCGAGAGTGCTTTAATAGAGCATTCGGCAGTCGCGGAATCAGCGGTGGTTGCTAGTCCGGACGAAACTCGTGGTGCGGTCGTCAAAGCTTTTGTAGTCTTGGTCTCTGGCGTCGAAGGTTCCGCAACGCTCGTCGAAGAGCTCAAAGAGCATGTTAAAAATGTGACTGCACCATACAAGTACCCCAGAAAAATTGAGTTTGTCGAAAGTCTTCCAAAAACGGTTAGCGGTAAAATCAGACGCATTGAGTTACGAGACAGAGAGAATGGTGCGGGCTAGATACTAAATCAAATTTCCTTTCACACACTGCTTCTGTAATTAATTAGGGCGACTGTATTTTGGTGAAACAACAGAACTCGGCGAGTGAGCAAATCTACCGAGTAACCCTTCTTATGGTGGTGCTAAATTCTATCGGTACGGCCATGATGCTGACGGGCGTCAATGTGGCTTTGCCGACTATCGCGCGAGATCTGAAAATTGATGCGGTAGTCCTCACCTGGATTCCAATGAGTTATCTCATGGCGGTGACAGCATGTGTCCTGTCGTTTGGCAGACTAGCTGACATGTATGGGCGAAAGAAAATATATCTGACCGGTACAGTCGGCGTGATATTGACATCAATCGCGACCGCACTATCGGATACTGCAACTATGATGATTGTTGGCAGATTGGCTCAAGGAGTTTGTGCAGCCATGCTCTACGCTACTAATGTGGCAGTGATATCCTCGGTAGTGGCGCCAGCAAAAAGAGGGACTGCAATAGGATATACCGTGTCTGCAATTTATTTAGGTTTGGCACTTGGCCCGTTCCTGTCCGGCTGGCTAGTTGAGTATTTTAGTTGGCGCTGGACTTTTCTTTTGCATGTTCCCTTAGCAGTAGTTGTGCTTTACATCGGCGTTTATAGAATCGATAGGGACTGGACCACAGAAGACTTGGGCGACTTCGATAAGGTAGGCGCTTTAGTTTATGGAATAGCCATCATACTTTTAATGGTAGGGTTGTCTAGACTTGAAAACGTGATTGATGTGACTTTAATCTGTGTTGGTTTGGTAGCTCTTGTGTTCTTTTTTAAACATGAGCAGCGGCATCCACATCCAGTTTTTGACGTAAGCCTTTTCTATACTAATACTTTATTTACGCTCGCTTGTGTCGCTTCTCTTGTAATGTACACAACTACCTTTGGTAATGTGGTACTCGTGAGTCTTTACCTACAGTACATAAAGGACATATCACCTTCTACTGTAGGACTACTGCTTATATGCCAGCCTGTAGTCATGACTGCAGTAGCACCTATCGCCGGTCGACTATCAGATAAATTCGGTTCCAGAGTGCTTGCTTTAGTTGGTATGGGGATTACTGGGATAAGTCATGTCGTATTGTCTTTTGTGGATGCTCAAACTTCAGTTTATCTTGTGATGGTTTGTCTGATTTTAAATGGCATAGGCTTTGGGTTGTTCTCATCGCCAAACGCGAACGCTATGATGGGTGCAGTTGGAGTGGCTGACTATGGTAGAGCAGGCAGCGCGATCGCTGTTATGAGAGTAGTTGGTCAAATGTCTAGCATGGCGGTCGTCACTCTAGTGTTTGGTATTTTTGTGGGTCCTCGTGCACTGGACATTACTATATTTCCTGAGCTGAATTTGGCAATCAGAGTATGCTTTGCCTTTGGCGCTTGTCTTTGCCTTGTATTTATCACTTTTTCATTTTTTCAGCTTCGTCGGCGATGCGTCTAACAGCCGAAATGGGAGAGTCACCCCATAGAAGAGCCAGCTTATCGTTATATCTTCCCGCTATTTTAATGGGGATCCCGGGCCAAGCATTATTCGTCCTTTTACCATTGTACGTCATTGATATTGGTGGAACCTCAGCCGCAGCGGCAGCGGTTATTGGTTGGCGCGGATTTGGGATGTTGATTATGGGGCTGCCTGCGGGATGGATGGCATCCTATCTGGGATATAGAAACACAATGCTTGTTGCGAGCGCGACTATTCTGTTGGCCTTTACTCTATACGGATTAAGCACAAATTTATTGACTTTATGTGGTATCGCTTTTTTACACGGCTGTGGGAGCAGTACTTTTCTCTTAGGCCGTATGACTTGTATCACGTCAGTATTCGAGACTAATGAGCGGGGACGTGTTATAGCGGTGATTGCAGGTAGTTTAAGACTATCTACCCTACTAGGCCCTTTACTTGGGGGAGTATTGGTTAATCAGTTTGATTTTTCACTGGCGTTTATAGCTTGCGCAGGAATGATGACTTTAGGGTTATTGTTTACTTATATGTATACGCAGGAAAGACGAACTATTTCTGCAGTATTGCGAATATCCGCAGTACCTGAGTTTATACGGACCCACAAGTCGATTTTTTATACTGCCGGAAGTGCTGCCGTCGCTTTTATGTTCTTGCGAGCGGCTCGTACTATTCTGATTCCATTGATCGGTGTGCATTTGTCGCTCGACCCCGTCACTATTGGTTTTGTTGTATCTATGTCGGCATTAGTCGATTTGCTGTTTGTTTATCCTACCGGGTTGATGATGGATAGATGGGGGCGCCGAATTACTGTGGTGCCAAGTGCTATGCTGTTTGCAGTATCACTAGGCTTCGTTGCGTTTTCGAATTCTTATGAAAGTCTGTTTTTTTACGCAATCTTGGCGGGTATTGCTAATGGACTTTCTACGGGGATCGTGATGACGTTAGGTGCTGATAATGCACCAGAGGCTAGGCGAGGAGAGTTTCTCGGTTTTTGGCGTGTTTTGACTGATTTGGGTAATGTGTCTGGGCCAGCCCTCATTAGTGGAATCCTTTTTATTGGTTCTCTACAGTTTGCGAGTATAGTTGTTGGATTGATTGGATTAGCAGGTAGCATCTTTGTCCACCGAGCAGTGGACACAAAACTTAAAGAGGATATTTGAGTCAATGTTTCAGAAAGCTTGGTTAGATCATGTTGTTTTGAGAGTGAAAGATGTGAATCGAATTAGTGAATTTTACCAGGATGTATTTGATGCCAGTGTTGAACGCGAGCTTGATATTGGTCTCCATCAGCTAAGAGTTGGGAGCGTATTGATAGATCTTGTCGCTTTGGATAGCGAATTGGGAAAAAAAGGAGGACTCGCGCCTAGCGGTGGAAAAAATCTCGATCATTTTTGCATCCGTGTTGAGCCCTTTGATTACAGTGCTATAAAAAATCGTTTAGATAAACTTGGGGTGACATGCAGTGATGTAAGAGAGCTTTATGGCGCCGATGGATATGGTCCCTCTGTGTACCTTTATGACCCGGAAGGGAACATGATAGAAATAAAGGGTACTCCGGTCAGGAAATTAGAAGGACAAGATTAAAGCTCAGGACCGTTTGATATTTATTCGACCCCAAGAAAAAAACAGTTTTTGGGCAGGCGCAGATAATCCGCTCAGGCGCTTTGCTAAAGTTTCCATTATCATTTTTTGTACTAACATCATTTCTAACTTTTCTGATTGGTCTAACCGCACCCAACGAATATCTTCTAATTCACCATCTCCTAGAATATTGCCATGCATTTGTTCAAAGTTTATCGAGAAGAAGCGTGCATGAAATCGTATAGGCTGAATTGGTGGCGTAATGGCTCTGCCCAGATAATCGAGTAATTTTAAATTAGGTGATAGCCCCCGTTGTTTAAAGTGCCGCCAGGTATTATTCCTTACGGCGTTCAATTGACCTTTTTCTCCGAGGGTTAGACCTACTTCTTCGAATGCTTCGCGTACTGCGCACATAGCTAAACCATTCGCTTTGCGATGAGAGTTTGCAACAGCCATCATTCGGGTATATTGAGTTTTAAGCTTTTTCTTGGGTTGGACGATGTAGTCATCTCGTTCAGCTATTCCTCCAGGAAAAACATATACTCCAGGCTTAAACTTCGCCTTGCTTCCTCGTCTGCCCATTAGTACCTGATATTGGTTACGATACCTACGAAATATTACGAGACTGGCGGCGTTTCTTGGCCTTGCGGGCTCTGACTTTTTTGTGATCATGCTCTTTTATGCCTATTACTTACAGATTATGAGAAATCGGTATATTTCTCCATCCTGGCTGGTACTTGATAGTGTATGACCCGATGCCTTACAAAAAGCTTTAAAATCATCAAGTGAGTTAGGATCGGTCGCTATTACTTCCAAGCTCTGACCTGTAGTCATTGTGTTAAGAATTTTTTTGGTTTTTAGGATAGGCAAGGGACAATTTAATCCCGCGGCGTCCAAGGATAAATCGCTCATTTCCTCAAAATTCTCCCGTATGAGGTTATCATAAGCACCGCTAGACTCCCTGTCTGCCTGTTGCAATGCCTTCGGGATGCAAACTCTCATAAGCACTATCTCGGGTATACATCCGCGAGAACCACGCATTGACATTAAGCAAAGAATTATCCATGTTCTGGCCAACGCCTTCTCCGAAATCAAGAGCACAGAACAATATGATATCGGCCAAACTTAGCTCATCACCGCACACGAAGATCTTGCGGTGCATCAGATCATTTAGCCAGACCAGTTTCTCAGAAACAATTTCTGCAAGTCCCTGTGCTGCTTCTGGAAGGCAGTGTATGCGCTCCCTAAACAGTTCCAACCCAACGGAGTATCTAAAACTGTTATAAAGATTCTCAGTGATATTGAGTTCTATTCGTCTTTGCCACATTCGCTGCGTTGCTTTTTCCAGTGGTGTCGCACCGATTAAAGGTTTCTCAGGATAAAGATCTTCTAGAAATTCGCATATAGCTACTGTCTCAGAGATACAGACGCCATCATCCAAAATAAGGGCAGGCAATTGACCCGCTGGGTTCAACTTAAGATAGGCTGATTCTCTATTACTTGCGTTAAGAATATCGATCTCTTCAAAAGGCACTTTGATGTCTTTCTCAAGTAAAAACATCCTAACAACCCTAGGATTTGGCCCTGGTGAATTTAATAATTTCATTTTTTAGCAAATGATCCGGTTAAGCTTAGCCTACGGACTCTTTTCTCCTAATTTTACTCAGCCAGCGCTTTACGTTTCGTGTGTGAGTCCCAAGATAAGAGTTTTCGCGAAAAAATTTATCGTAGAAACCAGTTTCCAGTCTATGGGCTTGAGTATAGTAGCGTATGAAAATACTCGGTACGGTACCTGGAAACTTACCGTATGTATCATAGATATATTCAGCGGTTTCGACCACAGCATCAATAAGTTCTTCGCTAGGCATTGTTACTTGTTGCTTGATTTCTTGATTGTCTTTAAATGGTCCAGAAGTATTTGGGTTATATCCGCCATTCGCACCAAATTTAAGATCCAGGAAAGATTCTACGGCTGCCCGCATGTTTTTATAGAACGGTGGAGAATAGGCTTGATACAAACCTTCAATACCTAATGGGTTAGGTACTCCCCACCCATCCTTTTTTTCAAAGCTGAAACCTAGACCTGGGATCCCCTTAGCTGCGTAGGCACCCATCATGGTGAATGGATTAATCCCAGAGTAAAACCAACCACCTAGCCCAAGAGGTTGTAGGGCTAATGACATATTGTGACCCATAACGCCCATCTCGACAGCGCTTGTGGTTAAGACATATTGTTCAAGGTAAGACAGTGGATATTTCTTTTTAAGATCGATGAGTCCACTTTGCGCAAACTTTTGTAAAGCACCTGCTGGCCTGCCATTGGCATCGTCAAAGATTGTATAACCCGAACCAACTGCTATAAAAAGTAAACCGAGTAGTTGTTCCGACACATTACCGACTGGAATGAAAAGCGTGGAGCCTTCAGTATTGCCATTCCAGAAATTGTGAGCGCTATAGTGTGGCGCAACTCGGGGAGGGTTGATTCTTTGATCAGATAATTTCCGTGTATGATTCCCAACAACATGCACTAGTGTCTCGGCTGAATTAAGCTTTGTATCACTCCAATTGCCCTCGTTAATCGCGTCACGAGTGCTGACATAGTAAGTTCCATCATCTTGAGTGAAGAACAAATCAGAGTTTCCAATACCAGCGGCCGAGGGCGTGGTGCGACCTGTGTAGCGAGCAGAATAGTTACATAAACCTTCCTGAGGGGTGGTGTGAGGAATGCCATGATGCCATCCCGAGGCGCCTAAGCCCGCCGCTAGTATCACGGAACGTTCGAAGTCATCTATGGGGCTCGGGGGTAAAGTTGATTTGTATTGAAGAGGTCCGTGAGGTATTTCCATTCCCCAGCCGAATCGTCTAGAGCGTCTGTTGAAGAGAGCTTTGAAAAGGGGGAAATCATTTATTTCCTTGAGCATTTCCGACCATTCACTCGCTGCGCTGTTTGTCCTTAATTGGTCAGTGCTTTCGTGTGCCGCAACATTTTTTCCTAGTGCGAGGGCCGTGAGTCCAGACAAATACATAAATGCTCTACGGGTGACACCAGTTTTCTTATTCTTCATATACGTATTCCGCTATTGGTTGCTATAATACTTGTTTACTATACTACTGCTAACAGTATCTGCGACCAAGTCAATAATTTGGATACTGGGCGCTAAACTTTCAATAAGCAGTTGGCTAATGCGAGTTCCTAGTGAGCTTTTCGGCCAAATTGGTTTGTGAGCAGGAATTAGCAATTCTATAAGGAGACTGTTTTGAATTCGGTTTATCGGAATACCTTTAAAGACATGATGAACGATGTTGTAGATTATGGAAGTTGCTGTGAGTGCGGCGCTTGTGTGGTCGCTTGCCCTCATAATGTAATAGAGTACATAGACGGTAAGCCAAAGCAAACGGCCAAAGAATCGGCGCCCTTTGATTTTTGCGGTGTGAGTGAGGGTGCTGGCTGTGATGTATGTGCAACAGTGTGTCCCCGTTTGTGGCCTCGTGAGGAGCATCTTAAGCAGTCAGTTTTTGGAGCGCACTCAGATTATGAGGATATTTTTGGTGTGTTTAAGCATATTTTTGTGGCTAAAACTAAGCGCCCGGAAGTAGCTGAAGTGGGACAAGACGGCGGTGTAGTTACTGGCCTACTATCCTGGGCTTTAGGAGCCGAAGAAATTGATGGGGCTGTCGTTTCTGCCGTTGGCGAAGATGATGCACCTTGTTTTCCATCTCCGAAAGTCGTTACTAGCCAAGATGAAATTGTTTCCAGTGCTGGTAGTTGGTACACCTATTGTCCGAATAATCGCGCGCTACCTGAAGTCGCCGAGCGCGATTTGAAAAAAGTAGCTTTCGTAGGCGTACCTTGTCAAATTACGCCGATTCGTAAAATGGAAGTTATGGACCCAGGGTTCCTAGTTGGACCTAAAAAGAAGCCCAAAATAATAACAAGACAACGTGAGTTTTTGCGAGGATATGCTGATCGAGTTTCTTTCAGTGTAGGCTTGTTTTGTACAGAAGTTTTTCGACCAGAGTTGATGACTGAGAAAATTGAACAGGAGATGTCGATCCCTTTGAGCGAAGTGAGTAAGTTTAATGTGAAGGGTGAGGTTCTGGTCTACAAGAAAGATGGGGACGTTGCAACGATTCCTTTGGAGGAGGCTATGCAAGACTATCAGCGTCCGGAATGTGCGCATTGCGGTGATTTTTCAGCTGAGATGGCAGATATCGCTTGTGGTGGAGTGGGAACCGATAATGCGACGATTGTCGTTATTCGAACAGAAAAAGGCGAAAATATTTGGAAGGAATACGAAAAGTCTGGATTGGTTGAGGTTGAGCCTATTATTAATAACAAACGTGCGTGGAACATTTTACTTCGCTTAGCCAGGCGGCAGAGAGAAAGGGTGCCCAGTGGGCCTGACCGATCTGGAACTAGTGTGCAGGTAATACAGTACGACCGCGGTGAGGCAATCCTTGATATGCAAGCAGCGTTACGTGAGACAATTAGTGATCGAGAGGTATTGGACGAGCGGTTGAAAGCGGCATACCAAGAAGAGGATTTGAATGAAAAATCGATTATTTACATCGCAGGTCAAGAGATCCCTAACGATCCTGGCACACTATTAGCTAGTGGGAAGAGAAAATTGCCTCCGCCGCTGGGGATAGATGAGGGGGGAAGTTCACCTCTGTAATCTGAGGTGATTTTAGCGTCGATTTTTAAAAGCTAAAAAGGGACTGGAAATTTGTTTAATTTCTCTGACTATCTCTGAAGGGATTGTGGCTGCTTTTTCGTAACTTTGACTTGCCTGAACAGTGTCTACTAAGCCACTGAAGCGCTTTTTTATCTCGTCTACGATAAATTCGTGCCTACCTATAGCTGCACATTCGTGTAACAAGTCATCAGGAATACTCTCTGCGAGTTTGTCCCACTTGCCTTCTTTTGTAAGACGATTTAGTTTGGGCCCTAGATCGCCGTACCCCGAATGTTCAAGTACGGGCCAGTAGGCCGGGGTCGATGCGTAGAAACCAATGCGGTAGCGGACCCAGTCTATCATTTCACTTACTTCTTGATCATTTGTGCCCGTTACTATGAAACCCCCTCCCGAGATTTCGAAGTTTTCTCTTTTCATACCAGATTTTTTGAACCCTTTTTCTAGCTGAGGTAAGGCGCATTTCTCAATATAAGCCCTGGTACAGAAAGGGTGCAGTTGAACGCCATCGGCGACCTCTCCAGCTAAGGAAAGCATTTTAGGGCCGACTGCTGCCAATGTAACGGGAGTCAATTTGTGATTAGATTTTTCAGGTACAAAATTTGGTGGCATTAAGGAAAATTGGTAGTGCGCCCCAGAAAATTTTAAAGGGCAACCTGTTTGCCAAGTTGTCCAGATAGCTCTTAGACTATTAACGTATTCTCGCAGTCTTGGAACGGGAGGACTCCAGGGCACGCTAAAACGTTTTTCATTGTGTGCCTTAATCTGAGGCCCGAGCCCCAGTATGAAGCGACCTTTGGATAGATTAGTTAAGTCCCAGGCAATTTGTGCTGTAGACATAGGGGATCTTAAAAAAGCGATAGCTACACCAGTAGACAATTCCAATATGTTTGTGTTCGCAGCGCACACGGCTAATGGCAGAAATGGATCATGTCGATTTTCGAAGGTCGTAATGCCGGAGTAGCCGCTCGACTCAACATCTTTAGCCATGGAGCCAGCTTTTTGCAGATTGCTCTGATCGACTGTATTGAAGATTTTCATGAAAATTCTTTTCCGTACTTTTATAAATAATGTTTTTTTATACGGTTATTATGGCAAGATGTACTGTATCTAATCAATCGCGGAGGTGAGGGGAGTGTTTAGTTTCAGATTGCGTCTAGGTATTATTTTAGCGGTGTTTTTTAGTTGTATGATAGGCTCCGGATTAGCTCTAGCTCACGGGGGAGGCGACCCTGCGGACGAGCGACCTATATGGACATGGACACCTGAACAGATAATTGAAGAAGTCACCCGTGTGAGAGCCGGCGAAGATTTATTGCCAGAATCCTGGCCTGATAATAAACGCGTTGCTGTAAGCTTTTCTTTTGATGTAGACACAGAGCCAGTTTGGATGGGTTTTCAGGAGCAATCAAGTCCATCTTATATGTCTAGGGGCGAATATGGCGCACGTAGAGGCATGCCTCGTGTTATGGATCTATTAGACAAGCATAGTATCCCAGCTTCTTTTTTCATTCCTGCGATGACCATGGAACTTCATCCACATATAATTCCTATGATTCAAAAAAATCCACGCAATGAGATTGGATTCCATTCATACGTGCATGAAAATCCGATGCGCCTTACCCCGAGCGAAGAAAGAAATATATATGCGCAAGCAATGAGTATTTTTGTAAAACATGTGGGTAAAAAACCCACCGGTTTTCGCTCCGCTGCCTGGGATCTTAATAGATCCACCGTGGCGATAGTAAAAGAGATGGGTTTTATTTATGAGAGTAGCATGATGGCGGATGACAATCCGTATGCCCTCATCTCCGAGGGCGAA
This sequence comes from uncultured Gammaproteobacteria bacterium, assembly GCA_938075585.1. Classification (GTDB taxonomy): domain Bacteria; phylum Pseudomonadota; class Gammaproteobacteria; genus UBA4457. Next base: position 12,792 of record CALJHG010000076.1, read on the forward strand.
GACACAGGACTTATTGAACTGCCTGTTGAGTGGATCCTCGATGATTGGCCTTTGTTTCAAATATCTTGGCCGAGTAAGCATGTGGCGTTACGAAATGCGGAAGATGTGTACTCTATTTGGAAAGATGAATTTGATGTAGCCTATGACGAGGGCGGAATGTATATCTTGACGATGCATCCTCAGGTGATTGGTCACCGATACAGGATCGCGATGTTGGATAAATTAATTACTTATATGAAGAGTAAATCTGGGGTGTGGTTTGCTACACACGAAGAAATAGCTTTTTATGTAAAAGAACAGGCTGGTCGTTAGTTTGCAAACTGTTGTACATTATTTTGATTACAAAAGCCCCTATGCTTATTTAGCGCAGGAAGGCACCTTCAATATTGCTCAGCGCGATGATGTCAAAATGGTTTGGGTGCCTTATGGTCTTAAAATAGCCAAATACCTTGGGGAGGCTGCGCTAGACGATGCCGGTGAAGATACGATTAAAACTCGAAACGATCATCAATGGCGGCGTGTCAGGTATTCTTATATGGATTGTAGGCGTGAAGCAAACAAGAAAGGTCTTACGCTATTGGGCCCTAAGAAAATTTTTGATAGTTCGCTTTCTCATATAGCGTTTCTTTTCCTATCAGAAAGTGGAAATCCTGAGCGATTCCATTGTTCAGTTTTTAAACGTTTTTGGGAGCGTAAGCTTAATATAGAGAGCTATGAAGCGGTTACACAACTCATGCTCGAACTCGGATATAAGATCGATGGATTTGAATCCTTTATAAAAAATGAAGGTAAAGAAAAATATTCGGAAATCCAAGCCGAAGTTGAGCGAGATGGAGTTTTTGGCGTTCCTTCATGGCGGATAAATGGGGAATTATTTTGGGGCGCGGAGCATTTAGATTCTATAAATGAGATGCTTGATTCGATATAATTACGCTATTTGCTTGTTGCCAAACTTAATCGGTTCTAGCATGCTTCTTTCAGATGAATGATTTATTGGCGTGGCGCTTTCCTCTTACTATCCTCGAGGAAGTTACTGTTCCGCTGCCCAGCTATAGTAATGGCCAACGGTTGTAGAGATTGTTATTACAAGCTGTAAGCATTTATACGTCATTACAATATTATTTTAAAAAGCCAGACCTGATGGTCACGAAAGTAGCGATAATTTTTTTAAATCTCGAATGTTTTGGATGTGGAAAATAATATGGAAAAATTTTCTAGCGCGGAACTTGAGGACTGTCTTGGGCCAACTAAAATCATTGATTCAAATAATAGTATCGTAACCAAGTTCTTGGAAGAAAACTTAGCTGGTGAGACATCCGTTGAACATGCGATATCACTATATTATGCCGTACGCGATAAAGTTCGCTATGACGCTTATCATATTGATTTGTCCCCAGAAGGGCTTAGTGCTAGTCGAGCCTTAGAACTAAATCACGGTTGGTGTGTGAGTAAGGCTGTTTTGTTAGCGGCTCTTTGTAGGGCATGTAATATTCCAGCAGCTCTTGGGTATGCCGATGTGAAGAACCATTTGTCTACGGAGCGTCTCCGGAAGACTATGGGAACTGACGTTTTTTACTGGCATGGTTACACCGCAATTTGGCTAAACGACACGTGGGTTAAAGCAACACCCGCCTTTAATATTGAGCTTTGCGAAAAATTCCGTATCAAGCCATTGGAATTTGACGGTACCGAGGACTCTATTTATCATCCGTTTGACTTGGATGGTAGAAAACATATGGATTATTTAAGTTACAAAGGAGAATTTTCTGATGTGCCTTTGGAACGCATCAGAACAGATTTTTTTAAGTTCTATCCGAAGCTGTCCATGCTCAAGCAAGGCGGAGACTTTGATAGTGAGGTAGATATCGAGGTCTCCTGATTGATCGACTATAGCACTGTCATTGCGTAGCATTCGGAAAAAATAGTTGTCTCTTATTTAGTTTATATGAACCGATCAAAGTCTGACCTTCGATGCCGGTCATCCATCTGATGAATTCCATTGCTAACTCTTTTTTTACGTGCTTATGCTTCGCAGGATTGACTAAAATCAGACTATATTGATTATCGAGAAGAGGATCTCCACTGGACACGACTTTATGCGATCTTTTGTTTTTATAAGCGATCCAAGTAGCACTGTCGGTTAAAGTATAGGCGTTTAACTCAACCGCAGTATTTATCGCCGTGCCCATCCCTCCTCCTATATCTAAGTACCAGTTCGCACTTGAGGTATTGATGTTAAATTTATTCCAGAGCGCTAGTTCACGTTTGTGGGTGCCACTAAGGTCTCCTCGCGAGATCCAACGCTTTCGTTTTTCTTCGATTAATGTGAGTACTTCAGAGAGCTTCGATCGCTGATTTAATTCTCGATCGTTCGCCGGACCTATGATCAAAAATTGGTTATACATTACGGGATATCGCTTTACTCCAAAACCGGACTTAATGAATTCTAGTTCTGCGTTTTTCGCGTGTACCATTACGATGTCCGCATTTCCATTTTCGGCATTTTTAAGTGCTTGGCCGGTGCCCACCGCAACTACCCTCACTTCAGTTCCGGTCAAAGCCTTATATTTAGGCAGTAGATAGTCTAATAGGCCAGAATTTTGGGTCGAAGTAGTAGACTGCATGAGTATAAAATCATCGGCCCACGATGGTTGGACGAAAATAAGACTAAAGAAAGAAGAGAGTGCAAGAATAGTTTTATTCATGATAAGACAGGTATTGGGAAGGCATTAGTACATATAAGAAACTTGTGCGTACCCATAATATATATTTTTATCGGATGTTTTAGGCTCTATGATCCTACTAAACTTTCCTGTGCGCAAGTAAGCTGAACCCAGTTCCAAGTGTAAAGTATGCGGTAGGATTTTCCACCGCATGCGCACTTCCAATTGTTGGCCCAGAAAACGCGGTGCAACGTTGGTTACGTCACTTATACCACTCGCTACCCAAGCATCAGATTTTGAAGCCCTCCAAAAACCACGATAACTAGACATGAACTCAGTGAAGCGTGACGGCCTTGCGGTGATTCGTAAGCCAATACTATTCAGATTGCTTCTTTTAAACGGTCCGTATATTCCAGTAGGGCCATAGTCAAATCGCTTAGCACCGAACAAGCTATCAAAGCGCTCATTTCGACCATCGTTGCCGTTGCTGTCTCCCGATGCGTAATCGTATTCTAAGGCTACTCGAGGCGTATAACTAACTGGTACGCTAAAACCAATTTCTGCACGATGAAAATGAGCAAAATGCTCTAGATCAACTTTGTCAGTGGCCTTTTTTGACTTCCTTGATTCTCCGAATTGATATACTGACTCCACTAGGTAGTCAAAATGACCGACCTTTCTTGGTTTTTTTACGACGATACCCGTGGTAATTAAATCCCGGTTTGATGTGGCAGTTTTTTTAGAGTCGTTCTCATGGAGTCCTAGACTAAAAACAGTTAATTCGTGACTTTGAATTAGCGATTTGTCGGTATAAGAAACACCCCAGAAATGGGCTCGGCCACTTGGACGGTCATATTCAATGTGATTATTTTTTAGATCAGAAGCATCGTCCGGTGCACGATTTACCGGTAAAGTGTAAAACATCTGAAGTTCATTCCCTTGCTTAGTTTCATACTTCCATTCAGTACCAGAGAATGTGTTCATAGTATTTCTAAATTTGCTTCTTGCAACTAAGCGTCGATTACCGACATCAAGAGTGAGGCGTCCGACTCGGAGACTCGATTGACCGCCTTTCTCAAATAGATTTTGATGTTCCCACATCAGATACGTTTGTATCAGCTCAACCGGATTCACCATACTAGTCGAGAGGGGAGAGCCGTTGTCGTCCAAAAATGCACGAGAGTCGCCCGCCTCTATTACGAGGTTGAAGTCACTTGACTTGATACCTATGGCTAGCAGTGATCGCAACGCAACCTGTTGATCGCTACCTTGTCCTTGGGAGCGGAATTGGTTGTTGAGAGACTCATACCGGATCCTCTGGGAGCCTGAGACGTATAACCACGAGGGCATTGATTCAACTTGATTTTCTTTGTCGAATAGAGATGCTCCGTTGCCGGAGACATGGTATGAGGTGAGAAATACAAGAGCAAATAGATATGTTAGTTTAATCGACATAGCCCATTCAGGTAATTTGCAGCAGAGATTGATGATAATACTCACAAATAATGAAATGTTATTCACAGTATACAAGAGTTATCAACAAATTATATTAGATACTCACATTACTTTACACAAATTAGTTGTTTTATTTTGATTAAGGAATTTAAGTATGCAAACAGTTCAGTCAAATAATTTGTTATCTGCCTTAGATCTTTCGGGTGGTGTGGTT